>NZ_DGRF01000055.1:0-4297 GCF_002390995.1 Clostridium sp. UBA4395 | reverse complement strand
TATTTTGCGACGCCCCCTTTATCTTAATTATCATATTGTTCCTAAATTAAATATCTTGATATACTTGTACAATCTTCTCCCAAGTTAATGGCCCAACTATACCATCAGAATTCAATTCAAAGCACTTTTGAAAATCTATAACTGCTTGATTTGTTGCCTTTCCAAAAATCCCATCCACATTTATATTTTTTATAGAGGGATACTTATCTGCTATAGCGCTTAAGTAGGTTTGTAATTTACTTATGACATTTCCTCTAGAACCTTGTTTTAATATATATCCTGGATACTCATATCCATCTCCTTCTGGCTTATTACTTCCATTAATTATATCTTTATATACAGAGTATATTTTATCCCAAGTTTGCTTTCCAACTATTCCATCTACATCTAATCCAAATTTCTTTTGAAATTGTATTACTGAATCTAAGGTACTTACACCAAAAATACTATCTCCATTAATTGGAGGCACTTCTTTATAATATTGAGATACAAAATTTAAGAAATATTGCATTTGAGATACAGCATCACCTGTGGAGCCTTGCTTTAATAAATATCCAGGATACTCACCTGTACTTTCTAATTTTTCTCCTTCTGACTCTAATTCTGCTAATCTTTTAACTCCTACATAAATTCCTGATATTTTATACCAAGTTGATTTTCCAACGATTCCATCTGCATATAAATTAAATATTCTTTGGAATGCCTTTACAGATGATTCTGTCTCTGATCCAAACACTCCATCTACAGGTTCTATTTTAAGTATTGCTGGATAATTATTAGAAATTCTATTTATTTGTCTTTGAATTGTTTCTACATCACTTCCTGTACTATTAAGCTTTAACGGAGTTCCACCGAAGGATTCCTCTATACCTCTTATATCATTAGTTTTTGTTAGTCCAATATTATCACCATAGTAATTTTTTAGTATCTCCATAGTTTCATATCCATCTGTAGCAAGTTTTACAGTATCCCATTGTGATAACCCCTTACAAGTTACAGTTGTGCCATTACAATATTGTGCTAATAGTGGTTCCATATAACCTTCTCTAGTAATATACTCATTAAATATATCATCTACAATTCTACTAATATTCTCATAAATATTTCTTCCCTTAATAAAGTACTGATCATAGGCTGTAGAGTTAGTTATGTGAAAGTTATATCCCTTATTTCTATACCACTCTGTATATACTCTATTTAATGCAAAGGAAATTTGACAATATATATTGGCTCTTATAGCATGCTCTGGCCAAGTAGGATATATTTCACTAGATGCCACATTCTTTATATACTCTGGAAATCTTACAGTAATATTTTCTGCATAGGATGATGGCGCACCCAAATGTACTGTTATAAATTCAGGAATATATGGTCTTATCAACACCTTGCTTTGAAAAATAGGCTCTTTCTCCTCTACCTGAACTCTAGGCATTTCCTCTATCAACTGATGTGGTGGAATATAATTATGCTCTAGTTCCTCTAAGAATTCTCTTTCCTTAGTAGTAGGTATCATTTCTACTTGTTGTATTGATACTTCATTAGGAAAAACTTGAACCCCTTCTACCACTGCATCCTTATATCCAGGAGCTCTAACATATAAATCATATACTGAATATGGTATTTGCTCAGAATCTTTATTTTTTGATAGTTCAATATCTGGTGTATCTACTTCTAATATTTTCGTTATTCCGCTAGAATCTGTAGTTAATATATGCCCTTTATCAAAATCTACTGAAGTACTTTTTAAAATAAATATATTTCCGCCTGAAACAGGTACCACCTCTCTTGCAGTAAAAAGTTCTACTTTTATAAAACCTCTTCCCATAATTTTCTCCTAAAAAATATTATCCATAGTTATTATATGGAGAAACGCTATTTATGTTAGTAAAATTCCATAATAGAATTATCTTAATTTATCTATCTGTAATCACTTTATGAATTTTCACATCATGTTCATCATAAGGAATATAATCACAAGTAATCTTTTCTCTACATATAACAGCTGTAGTAAAGGTAGCATGTTCTAAGTAACGATCATAAAATCCTCCTCCATAACCTAGACGATATCCTTCCATATTACAAGAAACACAAGGTATTATAGCAAAATCTATTTCTTCTGACCTAATTAATGGACATTCATCCTTAGGTTCTAATATCCCATACTTTCCATCCTTTAAAGATTTATAGCCCTTAATTTCATGTACCTCCATAATCCCCTTACCTATACATTTGGGAACTCCAACTCTTTTACCACTTTCTAATGCATTCTCTATGATATTTCTTGTGTTAATTTCATCTTCTGTACTTACAAAACAAAATATAACCTTTGCTTCTTTATACTCCTTAAGATTTATTACTTTTTCATAAATTTTCTTATCTGCTTCTAAAGTATAATCCTTTGATAATCCAGCAATACGTTTCATAATCTCATTACGAAGTTGCCTTTTTTCTTCTTTTATATTCATTAGTAATCAACTCCTTTCTTCCGATTAATATCTTTATATATTTTATAATACATTAAATAAAGGAATACTCAAAACAATAATATTGTTTAGTAGTATTCCTTTAAATTTATTATAATGTTATTCCAAATATTTTTAATATATATGGTAATACTCCTATGGCATTTAACCATATAATGAATATTAAAACTGGTGCAATATATTTTATCATTATTACAAAGAATGGTTTACTTCTAAATTTATATTTACCATTGCAACTAATCTCATCTGAGATATTATCAACACCCCATACATAGCCTATGAATATACACATTAGAAGTCCTCCTAGTGGCATAAGTAGATTCTCAGCTAAGAAACTCATAAAGTCAAAGAAATTGTATCCAAATATTAATACATCTTTCATAACTGGTCCATTGGCCAAGGAACAAGGTATTCCTATAAAAAATAAAATTGTTGATATTATTATAGTAGCCTTCTTTCTTTCTATTTTAAAAGTATCAATTACAAAGGCTACTACAACTTCAAGCAACGATATGGCTGATGTTAATGCTGCAAACAAAATTAATATAAAAAATAAAATACCAAAAAATTGTCCAAAAGGCATTGAATCAAATACTGAAGGTAATGTTATAAACATAAGGCTTGGCCCAGCTCCTGGTTCAAATCCAAAGGCGAACACTGCTGGTAAAACTGCAAATCCAGCAAGTAAAGCAACCATTGTATCTATAGCTGGTATAATAACTGCATTCTTTTCTAAGTTTTCTGTATTTCCCAAATAACTACCATAGGTGATTATTGCCCCCATTCCTAAGCTTAAGGAAAAGAAAGCTTGTCCTAAGGCTGCCATAACTGTTCCAATTGTAACCTTTGAAAAATCTGGTTTCAGGAAAAATTTTATTCCTTCCATTGCTCCATCTAAAGTTACTGATCTAATAGCAATTACAACTAATAATACAAATAGTGCTGGCATCATAAATTTACTTGCTTTTTCGATACCACCGGCTATTCCTTTTAATACTATTACACAACAAAGAATCATAAATACTAAATGCCATACAATAGGTTGAGTAGTACTTGCTATGAATCCACTAAAATAACTTCCTGCTTCTGCTCCTGATATACCTCCAATTAAATATTTACCTATATAATTAAGTACCCAACCACCTATAACACTATAAAATGCTAGTATACAAAATCCCACAACTACTCCAATAAAACCTACGAAGGCCCACTTTTCACTTAATTTTCTATATGCTCCCACTGAACTTAAATGAGTATTACGCCCTATTGCCATCTCTCCTAGCATAATTACAAATCCAATGATTACAATCATAGCTAAGTAAATAACAACAAAAGCTCCTCCACCATTTGCACCTGCTAAATAAGGAAATTTCCATATATTACCCAAACCTACCGCTGAACCTGCTGCTGCTAATATAAAACCTATATTAGATGCCCATTGTCCTCTGTTACTCGTATTTTTATCCATAACTTTCCCCCTATCAAATTTGATAATTGTTTAAAATATATTTTATAATTATTATAATACAAATTTTCAGATAATTGAATAGTAATTTTATTTATATTCATTATTTTACTTGTAGCTATCATATTCTCTATAGCCACATAAATGTAAATCATTATATTTCAAAGGTTTCTAAACATTAATTATATTTTGAAATGATCATAAAATATATTATTAAATCATTTTTGACACTTTATTAACAATATATTGCAATACCATTAAAACTCTATAATGTCCCTTTAAAAATTTTCAGTATATAGCAATATCCTATATTTTAAAAAATAATGAATGATTCATTGTAAAATGAAAT
>NZ_DGRF01000005.1:0-5878 GCF_002390995.1 Clostridium sp. UBA4395 | reverse complement strand
GAAAGTGCACTATTATAGTACATATATAACTTTAAACCATTTTTACCATTCTATATAAATATTGAGAAAAATACTTTTCTTCTTTTTCAAATTTATAATCTAAGTTTTCATAGAACTTTCTTACTTTCTCATCCTTAGCTAGCAGTGAACAACCTTTATATCCTTTTTCTTTAGCTATCTTTTCTGCTAACTTCATTAGTTCTTTTCCTATTCCAAGACCTCTAACTTTTTTAGTAGTTGCTAAGTTTGCTATATAAAGCTCTTTATCTCCACCCTCTTTTAAGTACATTCCTAAAATAAGGTCCTTTATAAATTTTATTTTTCCTTTAATCCCTTTTATCATATGAAGTAATTCAAAACTAGTTTTTGTATCTAAATGAGATATTTCTTCACTGTTTAAAAGAATTATAGCTCCACAGGTCTTTCCATTTAGTTCTGCTACCTTTATATTTAAATATGAATATCTAGATTCCTGACTTAATACTAGCCATTGAATCCTATTTAAAATCTCCTCTTTAGTGCCCTGGCCCCAAATATGATCTGGTGTTTCCTCAGTATCATATATAAGACCAGCGATAATGGGGGCATCCACCTCCGTTGCATCTCTTAATGTTAAGTTTTTCATAATTATCACTCTTTCATGAAATTTTTATTTAAATTTCTTAATTCTATTATATTATTATTAGAAACATTAATTAAGGCTTTAGATCCGCAGTATTTAGTACTTTTATGCTATTATTGAATTCTTACTAATTTATACAATTGTCCTATTAGTACTTATTAATGCCTACAATAAGTATTTTCTATAATATCTACTTCTCACTTCATTCTCTTAATTATAAACTCTTTACTAGGATTAGTATGAGGGCATGTTTAAAAGTAAAAGTTATTTTATTACTGTATTTACTTTTTCAACTACTATGGTATAATATTTATGTATATATGTAATAATAAATATATTGAATATTATTATATTTAAAATAAATTAATGCAAAGAAAGAGGTTGAGTCGAATTGTGTAAAATGGTAGTTCTTGTAAGTGTTTTAGGTTAATAACGGGATAGCTGCGCCCTTTTTTACCTAAACATTTGAATAGAATTATCTTTTACAGGATAAGACTCTTTTTTCATACTCTAAATCATATAAAATTTAAATTAGTATCACTACACTATTATTTTGTTATAGCTAATATGAGAACTAATTTTTTACTCTACTATGATTTAGAATATAATTTTCATTGCATTAATTTACATGAATTTTAAGGAAAGAGCAAAGCCTCTTTCCTTTTTTATTTTACGGAGGTATAAAGACATGAGTATATTAAATATTGAAAATATAAGCTTTAGTTTTGGAGATAAAACTATTTTTAAAAATATGTCCCTTAGATTACTAAAGGGCGAACACGCTGGTCTTGTTGGAGTTAATGGTGCTGGTAAGACTACCCTGTTTAACATCTTAACTGAAAAATTAATCTGCGATGAAGGTACTTTTACTAAAGCTTCTTCCTGTAAGATTGGATATCTTAAACAAAATTCTGATATAAACGAAAATTTAACAATAAAAGAAGTTTTAAGGGAAGCTTATAGAAATCTTTATGAATTAGAAGAAAAGATCTTACTCATAAGTAATAAGTTAGCTACCGGAGATATAGATGACTATGATAAATTAATCAATAAATTAGGTCATCTTCAAGATAGGCTGGATTGTAGTGAGTTTTATAATATTGAAAAGCATATTGAAACTATGTGTAAAGGGCTTGGTATAACTGCCCTTGGTATGGATACTCCCTTTAAAAATTTAAGTGGAGGTCAAAAAACTAAGGTTATGCTAGCAAAACTACTTCTTGAAGCTCCTTATATATTACTTTTAGATGAGCCTACTAATTATCTAGATAAAGAGCATATAGAGTGGTTATCTAAATATCTACATGACTATGAAAATGCTTTTGTGGTCATATCCCACGACACTAGCTTTTTAAACAATATTACAAATGTAATTTTTAATCTAGAGTTTTCCTCTATAAAAAGGTATATGGGAAATTATGATAACTTCTTAAAACTACAAGATGAGGAAAGAAAAAGATATATAGCTGAATATACTGCTCAACAAAAGGAAATTCAAAAGCTTCAGAACTTTATTGATAAAAATAAAGTTCGTGCTTCTACTGCAAAAATGGCTAAGGGTAGACAAAAGGCTCTTGATAAAATTGAAAAACTAGAAAAACCAAAAATAATTTCACCTAAACCTAGTTTTTCCTTTAATTTTAAAAGAACCTCTGCTTCCCTTGTGATGAAAAGCTCTAGTCTAACCATTGGCTACAGCTACCCACTTATAAAAAATCTTGATCTTACCTTAAAAAGAGGTGAAAAAATTGCCATTATAGGTTGCAATGGCATAGGTAAATCCACATTTTTAAAGACCATAATGGGAGTAATACCTCCAATAGATGGTGATATAAAACTTGGAGATTATCTGTACCCAGCTTACTTTGAGCAACAGGTTCATGGTTCAGACCATACTCCTCTTGAGGAAGTTTGGGATTCTTTTCCTAAAAAATCTCAGAGCGAAATAAGAGCTGCCCTTGGTCGTTGTGGTATTAAAAATGAGCATATGAATCAAAAACTAAAAACTTTAAGTGGCGGAGAACAATCAAAGGTTAGACTTTGCAAACTTACCTTAACTCCAACAAATTGGCTTTTACTTGATGAACCAACTAATCATTTAGATGCTATCTCTAAGGCTGAACTAAAAAAAGCTCTTATTGACTTTAAGGGTACTCTCCTTTTAGTTTGCCATGAAGTTGATTTCTATAAAGATTTAGCAACTCAGGTTTGGAATATGGAAGAGCTTTTAGTATAATTAGTAAGGATCAGCTATAAATTTATAGCTGATCCTTATTTATATATCCTTATTCAGTTTTAGACTCCACTCTAATCCAAGATTCACAATAGCCTTTGCCACTCTCTTTTTCATAATACATTTCTAAATCATAACCTTCTAATTTATTATAAGTAGATGTAGGTAGCCATTCAGTATGTGCCCTCTTATTTAAATCTTGAAAAGCAGTACTAACATCATCATTATCATATTCTTCTGAAGTAAAAATCGCCCAAGTAGCTGATGGAATCTCTACTATTTTATAGCCTGTGGTATCACTTTTATCACTCTTTAAAGCGCATATCATATATGGAAAAGTAGTACCACCAGTTTGTCTATAATCGCATATTGCATTTACTGGACATAACTCCTCTTGATTATTTAAGTTTCCTGTAGATTCAGCTAGCTTGTCACATTCCCCATTACTTTGTACCTCATCCCAAAACTTCGGTATCGTCCTTAAATTTTCATCATAATTCATGTCAAATATTCTTTCAATGCCATAAACTTGAAAAGCTTCTCTTGTTTCAATTCTATACTTCATTTCACTTACTCCTTTAATAGAAATTTGAAAGGATATACGTGGGTAAGCCTTTAGACTAATTCCCTTACTTCTTGCTGCTGTAGGAGTAATTCCATGCAAATTTTGAAATGCACGACTAAAAGCTTCTGGTGATTCATATCCATATTTTAGTGCAATATCGATAACCTTCATAGAGCTGTTTTGCAGTTCAAAAGCTGCCATAGTCATCCTTCTACGTCTAACATACTCTACCATTGAAATATCAGTAATAAAAGAAAACATTCTTTGAAAGTGATGCACTGAATACCCAATTTCATTAGCTACTTTCTCATAATCAATTCTATTAGTTATATTACTTTCCATATACTCAATGGCTCTATTCATTTTATCTAAAAGTTCCATATCTATCCCTCCTTTAATAAAAGTATATCAAGTTATAAAGCATTAAACCTTGCAGTTCTTGTCCTCTTCTGCAAGATTATTTAACTTTAATTATATATTACACTAAAATATATTTCTATATTATTATTTCACTTATATAGATTAACTTATATACAAAAATAAAGGTATTAACTTAATATATAAAGTCAATACCTTTATTTTTAATCATATATTTATAAGTTTAGGATAAATATATTAGGGGTTAATCAGGGGTAAATATATTATCCTAAAAACATTTCTAAATCTTCATCCACAGTTCCTATGCCTGCAATCCCAAAAGTTTCTACTAATACTTTTGCTACATTTGGTGATAAGAATCCTGGAAGTGTTGGTCCTAGATGAATATTTTTTACTCCTAAATAAAGTAATGCTAGAAGTACTATTACAGCTTTTTGCTCATACCACGCTATGTTATAAGCTATAGGAAGTTCATTTACATCATTTAGTTCAAATATTTCTTTTAATTTTAAAGCTATTACAGCTAATGAGTAAGAATCATTACACTGTCCTGCATCTAAAACCCTTGGAATTCCACCTATATCGCCAAGGTTTAATTTATTATAACGATATTTAGCACATCCTGCAGTTAATATTATTGTATCTTTTGGTAATTTTTCTGCAAACTCTGTATAATAATTTCTTGATTTCATTCTTCCATCACAACCAGCCATAACAAAGAACTTCTTAATAGCACCAGATTTAACAGCTTCTACTACCTTATCTGCTAAAGCAAATACTTGTGCATGAGCAAAACCGCCTACAATTTTACCCTTTTCAATTTCTTTAGGTGATGGTAATTTTTTAGCATGTTCTATAATTTCACTAAAGTCTTTAGCTTTTCCATCTTCTCTATCTTTAATATATTTAAATCCTGGATATCCAGTAGCACCTGTGGTATAAACTCTATCTGCATAACTTTCCTTTGGTGGTACTATACAATTTGTTGTAAACAGTATTGGCCCATTAAAAGGTTCAAATTCTTCATTTTGTTTCCACCAAGCATTACCATAGTTACCTACAAAATTAGAATATTTCTTAAAGAATGGATAATAGTGAGCTGGTAACATTTCACCATGAGTATAGACATCTACACCTGTATCTTTTGTTTGTTCTAAAAGCTCTTCTAAATCCTTTAAATCATGTCCTGATATCAATATAGCAGGGTTATTTCTAACTCCTATATTTACTTCAGTAATTTCTGGATTTCCATAAGCACCTGTATTGGCAGCATCTAGCATTGCCATAGTATCCATACCAAACTTACCTGTTTCTAAAGTAAGGGCAACTAGTTCATCTGCACTTAATGTATTATCTAATGTAGCTACTAATGCCTTTACCATAAAATCATAAACTTCTTCATTTTCTTTTCCTAAATTTAATGCATGTTCAGCATATGCTGCCATACCTTTTACACCATAAATAATTAATTCTCTAAGAGAACGTACATCTTCATTTTCAGTAGCTAATATTCCAACTTCAATAGCCTTTGATTTTTCTAAAAGCTCTAAATCACCTTGTACTACAAAAGTAGCAGCATCATGTAATTCTCCTAAATTTATTCCTTTATCCAGTAATTCTTTCTTAACTTCTTCTCTAAGTTCTATAGCTTCCTTTATTTTTTCAACAAATGCAGAATCATCAAAATTAGCATTTGTAATAGTCATAAATAATCCACTTACTATAAAATGATTAGCTTTAGGAAATCTTATACCTTTTTCTAATCCTTTTTGCTGAAAAATAGCAATTCCCTTTAGTAAATAAATCATTAAATCTTGTAAGTTAGCAACCTTCTCTGTCTTTCCACATACACCTCTTATTGTACAGCCTGTACCTTTTGCAGTTTCTTGACATTGATAACAAAACATACTCATTTAAAAACCTCCTTTAAAATTTTGTTTTAATTGGTTTTTTTAATCTATATTAATATAATATGTAATTTCACACTTAATTTCGGTATCTCAGGATACCATTGTTAGATATTTGTAAATTTTATGATTATTTATAGATTTATCAAAAGGGGGCTGTCGCACTAAGAAAT
>NZ_DGRF01000079.1:0-4768 GCF_002390995.1 Clostridium sp. UBA4395 | reverse complement strand
CCAAGGGCACTTTTTTTATTTTTTGAATTAGTACATAAGTAAAAAATAATTAAATACATAAAAATTAAGGGCATATTTTAATTTAAAATAAATTATTGTCATAAAGGTATATAATTATATCTTTACAAACGAATATTTGTTCGTTAAAATAAGAATGTAAGTTAATTTTGAGGATGTGATATTTGTGGAGAATAAGTCCGAGAGAATAATATTTCATATAGATGTTAACTCTGCATTTCTATCATGGACAGCTATAAATTTATTAAGATGCGGGGAAAGTGAAATAGATATAAGAAAAATTCCTTCTATAATAGGTGGAAGTATAGAAGATAGAAGAGGAGTAGTTTTAGCAAAATCAATTCCAGCTAAGAAATTTAATATAATAACCGGAGAACCTATAGTAGCCGCGTTGAAAAAGTACCCTCAATTAAAAGTTTATCCACCAGAACATAAACTATATACAAGGTTTAGTAATGATATGTATAAATTGCTAGAACCATATTCTGATTTTATTGAAAGATATTCTATAGATGAAGTTTTTATGGAAGCAAGTCATTTTAAATATGACTACATGGAAAAGGCTAAGGAAATTAAAAGAAAAATAGAAGAAGACTTAGGTTTTACAGTAAATATAGGAATAGGAAATAATAAGTTATTAGCTAAGATGGCTAGTGATTTTTCTAAGAAGAATTCTATCCATACATTATTTAAAGAAGAAATAAAAATAAAGATGTGGCCACTTAAAGTAGGCGATTTATTTATGGTTGGAAAAGCAGCAGAAAAAAAGCTTATAGATTTAAATATATTTACAATTGGAGATTTAGCAAATTATAATTTGAGCATTTTAAGAAATATATTTAAGAGCTATGCAAATATAATTTACGAATATGCCAATGGAATAGATAATTCACCCATTAACTGTGATAATTATGTGGATGTAAAAGGCATAGGAAATTCAACTACTACAAGCAAGGATATATTAAGTATAGATGAAGCTCTAAAAGTATTATTGTCACTTACTGAAAGTGTAGCTAAGAGACTTAGAGCTAATAAGTCTTTATGTGGTATCGTAGCTGTATCAATAAAGTCGAATATATTTACAACTTATTCTCATCAGAAAAAGTTTTTAACCCCAACAGATTCCACTGAAGAAATTTTTAAATTAGTGAAAGTAATATTTAAGGAGATGTGGCGTAGAGAACCCATAAGATTATTAGGAGTCAGAGTAACTAAGTTGAGTGATAATAGTATATATCAAAAATCTTTATTTGATGATGAAAAAATAGATAAACAAAGAAGCTTAGATAGTACCATAGATAAAATAAGAGAAAAGTATGGAGATTCATCCATAATAAGATCTACCTTTATACACTCAAATAATAAAAGGGGCTTAGAAGATGAAAAGGCAGAAGACTTTTTAATGATGGGAGGTCTTTATGATTCTTCTAAATAAAAAAACATCCTAACTTAATATAAGTATAAGTTAGGATGCCTTTGATCAAATGAAATTATTTAGAGGATGCTTTACTATTTAAATTTTTTTCAAGTCTTATATCATTACCATAAAACTTAAACAAAGAAAAATTACCAAAAAGTCTAGAGGTAATACGTTCTGAATAGATAGATAATAATTCATCTAAAGAAAAGTTACTAGATATTAACATTTTCTTATTTCTTAGAAGCTTTGTATTCAGTAGGTTAAATAACTCAGATATAGCAAATTCTGAGGATACTTCGGTACCTAAGTCATCTATTATAAGCAAATCACAATTAATTAGGTGATCTTCTAGAACTGAATTGTTATTAAATCTTATATCTTTTAAGTTTTTAATCAATTCTTCAGAAGTCTTATATACTATAAAATATCCATTATCTATTAATTCTTTTGCGATGCAGTGAGATAAAAAGGTTTTTCCAGTGCCTGGATTACCATAAAAAAGAAGATTTTCTGATGTTGACTCAAAGTTTGCTATATATCTAAAACATTGATTTACAATGCTTTTCATATTTTCCTTTGGACTATATTTTTCACGGCCATTTCTTTTATCACTGTAGAAGTCCATATTAAAATTAGCAAAATTATGATCATCAGAAACTATGAATAAATCACTATTTCTATAATAAATACTATTAAGTTTTTGTTTATAGCAACTACATTTTTGTAATCCTATAAATCCAGTATCATTACATTTATTACAATTATAATGAATATCTAGATAATCTAAAGGATAACCGTTTGATACCAGTAACTCAGTCTTTTTAACTCTTAAATTAGTTATATTTTCCCTTAATTCTTTTAAATGTTGTTCCCTATTAGGCGCATCTTGAAAGGCGGCTAGGGAAACCTTAATACATAGCTTCCCTATATGATTTTCAATATCATCTATTTCAGGAACACGTTTTTTTACTTCTGATTTTCTTAATTCTAAAGCATTTTTTTGATTTTCCTTTATTTTATCATAAAGTTTCATAATTTCTAAATGATATTTATTAGTCATTATTATCCCATCCTAAAAGTTTTCTTTCTAAATCTTCAAAATCATAGGTCCTTTGATCGTAACTATGAAATTTACCTTTGCCTTTTTTCGTATTGGTATTTGAAACTTCATTAACAATAGGTTTAAAATTAATTTTTTTCTTGTCTTTTAACTCAATATCTTGAAGAGTTTTAATTTTGTCTTTAAACCAACTATTAAGTATACCATCAATATATTTAAAGTCGGCTCTATTTAGTCTTTCAAAGCATATGTCACAAGCTTTATATATAATTTCTAAAGAAAAATTATATACATTTAACCATTTTTCCAAAAGCTCTTCTTGAGGTTTCATAACATCACCATTTTTCAGACCTAAATAAGTTAAGATTTTTCTTATATTAATCCATTTATCCTCATGCTTTTTTATAAAGTCTTGTGCTTCGTCTATACTAGTTATATTGTTATCACTCCAAGATACAGCTATTTTCTCAATATATCTATAGTCAGATTTTCCTTTAGAAACACAATATTCTATAAGTAAAAGTATAATTTCAGGAGAAAAATTAAAGTCGTTTTGCCATCCGAGATAAGTAGTCATTTCTTTGGGCGAAAGTGGACGTGCTAATAATCTTTCTATATCTTGCAACATATCTTTAACCATAGAATTATCTAGTTCTTTTAATAAATTCACAGATTTTCCGTTATCGGGAGCCTTAGTTAGTTCTAAGAATTCTATATTATAATTTCCCATGTTATCTATGGGAACTAATCTTATAACACCTTCGTCATTCCAATAATTCCAAGCATTTATTACGTCAGTTTCTAATAAGGATAGAGCTGAAGCTATAAGAGTTGAGTTTACACCTATTTCTCCACTAACACAATATTTAAGACCAAGTAAATAAACTTTTATATACTCGCCTCTAGCCTTTGCCATGAAGTTATCTATAAACACATTGCTTACGGGAGTATAATCTAAATTTTTGGTTTTAAACATAAAAGTACTCATAGAATCTCAACCTTTCCATGTTATCGTAATGTAATATCATTACATTAAACTCTTGTTGAAAACTAAGGTTATAATTATATATAAGTAAATAAATTATTTATTTGATATATAAGTTATATCTTATTGCTCTATTTTTATAACCTTTTAGAATAAGTTTCAATTAAGAATTATATTATAACCTTAGTATATCATATAGTAAACCTATTAAAAGTAAAATTTAATAATTAATAAATGTATAGATATTAGTATATAAAATTAATATTTTATTAATAATAAAATTGACTATTGTTTTGTACATTATGTTTAAAATAATTTCAATGGGGTATATTATCATTGTAGTAGGGAGGTAATACAATGATGAAAAATATACTACGAGAATTATTCATAGTATGTGTATCACTCTTATGTATTTTAACTATGATTACCATGAATCCGGTAGAAGCAAAAGAAAATGTAAAAGCGAATGAAAAAATAAAGGCAGTAGTTATGAAATCAGATGGTGTAGAAATTGGCATAGTTGCTGATGAAGCTACAGGTAACAATGCTCTTAATAAAGTAAGAGATATCTATATAGATACATGTAATATAGATAATGTTAAAGATATTGCTGTAAATAATAAGATAGTATATGAAAAAATAACTTGTAATAAAGAAGACGTTTTAAGTGAAAGTGAAATTTCTAATAAAATAATAGGATACAATAATACAAATGATAACAGTTTAATTAACTTTACAGTTACAAAAGAAAATCAGGTTAAATATATACAAAAGACTAATAATTCGCAAGTTGCTTTTACGCCTCTTAGTAGGAGGAATACCCAAATAAATAGAGAGGTTTTTTTACACAATTCAATAACAACACCTATAAAAGGTATACTAACTTCCACTTTTGGTGAGAAGAGAGAAGGATATTATCATAAGGGAATTGATTTGGCTGCTAATACAGGTACTGAAATTCAAGCTGCATTAGATGGAACAGTGAGCTTTTCAGGGATAGCAGATGGGTATGGTAAAGTAGTAATAATCGACCATAGTGATAACTTGCAGACTGTATATGCACATTGTAGTAAATTAAATGTGTCTGAAGGTGAACAGGTTCTAAGAGGGCAAGTTATAGCAGAAGTTGGTAATACTGGAGATAGCACAGGTCCACATCTACATTTTGAGATAAGAGTAGATGGAGTTCCAATAGATCCTTTAGGATATACAGGGATAATTGGATATTAAATTTTTAATAAAGGGGGCGTCGCAAAATAACTAATTAAGTTATGGAGCGATGCTC
>NZ_DGRF01000031.1:0-68756 GCF_002390995.1 Clostridium sp. UBA4395 | reverse complement strand
TTGTTATTGCAATTTGCCAAAACATATTTTCCTTTAATTTTCTAAAAAAAGAAATTCAGGTTATCTCCTGAATTTCTCTCTCCTTTGGAACAACTTTATATTTATATATTTTTATAGCAATCAAATAAATTAATAGTCTAAAATTTCTCCTTGCAAATAACATTCCTTTAAGTATCCTAAAACACTATAATATAATGATGAATTAAAATTTGTTATCTCATCCACTAACCAGGAACTTAATACTTCTATTGTTTTACTTATTAAATCATCTTCATCTTCAAGTAATGATATTATTAATCTGCTATACAATCTACCTATTGCTAATGCTCTTGGAGGTTTATCTTTACAATATACTTCAATATCATAATCACCATACTTAATATTACACTTTTCTATAAACTCATGACAGACTGCATCAATTGATTCTGAGTGCATAACTTCTGCGTTTAGATATATAAACTCAATATTACTTTTCTCTAAAGCACTGACAATTGTTTTTCTTCTATTATTAGTCTTTCTACCTAAAACTTCAATAACATAGCATAAATAATATAAATTATCTTTTTCTTTATTACTTAATTGCACTATCATCAACTCCTGTAACAAATTCATGATCATTATATTTTAAACATTGAAATGCTCTTGGAGTATGAAAACTTATTTGATAAGTTGGATGTCTAAATTTAACTAATTCCCAAAATGCAGTTCTACTTACTGTTCCTTCTAAAAAATCTGATACCCAATCCCATATTACATCATCAGCCATAGCACCTTCAACTATATCGTAATCATGTTGATTTCCTACTCTGCAGCTAGCAATAAAATCTAACCATTCATCATTTAAATCTTCAAATTTCAATATCTTTAAATTTGAATTTTCAACATAAGTATAACTATTTATAACACCTTTTTCATTACTTCTTCTTATTGCCCATTTGTATGCTTGCTTTTTTATATTTGTACAGTAAAATCCCCATCCAAAATCTTTATAAAATTTTGTTGCCCTTACAAAAGGCTCTGTTAATATATCTAAACTTCCATGATATAAAATTTTACTCTTCATTACGTTCCACCTATATTTTCTTGCATATATTCTCATCTATACATCCTAATCATTGTAAAAAAACTGTTCTCATCCTACTCCTAATGCCTTAATTATAGTATCTTTAGCATTCTGATAAAATGAAATTTAAAACTTAGCAAATAATTTTAAATGATTATACCTAGGTTATTCTTTATTTTTCATATTTCCTTCTAACTTTTTAAAATCATCTTTACTTAAATATCACTAAAATATTTCTAATCATACCTATGGGAATTTCTTTTAATATATTGCTGTGTATACGGACATATCTCAATACACTTTCCACATAAAGACATTTCTATTCCTATTCTTTGTTTTAGTAGTTCTCTTGCTTTTTTACGACATTTAAAAGGATCTAATAGTTCTTCTCTTGTTGAATTTATATTCCACAACTTACCTTTTATTGCTGTTGCTGGGCAAGCATCAACACACTTACTACATTTTCCGCACCTAGAATCATTGATAGGCATATCTGGTATGACTGGCATATCAGTTAGTACTGAAGAGATACGAACTGCACTACCATATTGTTGAGTAATTAAAAGAGCACTTTTGCCAATCCAACCCATTCCTGCCCGTGTAGCAACTGTCTTATGAGGTAAATAAGTAGTCAAATTTTCATCACTAGTAACATATGTTGAAGTTTGAGCTAATGCACTATATCCCTGCTTCTCTATGTATCTTACACAGTATATAGCGATATCATCAAGTTCTTTGTTTATTTTTTTGTATTCTTCATAATATTCTTTTGTTGGTCCTTCATAAATACCTTGTATAACTTTAGGCTTTAATTTTATTGCAAATGCAATACCATACTTTAGATTATTATGCAATGAAGTATTAAGGCTATTTAAATCCGCAAATCCAACCAATGATGCCCATAGACTTTTTAGATATGACTTTAATTCATTCTCCATCACAATACTTTCTCCTAACTCAAAGAATTGATAACATAAATTTAAAATAGTTTTAAATCACTAATTTCACAATAAGTCCTTCTTTAATTTCTCTTATAATACATTCTTCAGGAGTTTCTCTTTTCTTTTTAACAATTTTATACTTACATGTTTTGCACTTTCTTTAAAAGTTTAATTAAAAGTATTTTTTTCTACTCCTGGCAGGATACTATAAATAGATTTTCCTATTTTACCCTCAAAATATTCTTTTATTTCAAAGGTTTTCTTCCATTTCTCTAGTGTAAAATCAGTAAACCCATATCTCATAACCACATCAACCATCCTTTTTTCTATTAAACAAAACCCTGATGGAAGAGCCAGTACATCACATAATTGAATTAATTTATCGTATGAATTATATTCAATATTACCTAAATAATTTTTAATAAAGTCGTATTCTGTTTTAGTTAAATCCATTTCTCCACATATATCATCTACATTACTGCATAAAAAACCATGAGTGATTGAAATTCTAGCCACAAAATCATATCCATTTTCTAATGCATAATTATATCCATCAATAGCATGTCTTACATAATGTCTACCATTCCTTCTTCCAATATCGTGAAGCAATCCCAGTACATAAGCTGTATCTTCATCCAAATCCCTATCATATTGAGCAATTAAAGCTGCTGCCTCTGCTACATATCTTGAGTGTTCCACCCATGGACCAGGATTTAAAATAGATGCTTCCTCTAATATTCCTTCAGCTATCTTTCGATTGGGAACTTTGTATTTCAACTCTTCCATGATTCTTCTCCTTATTACTTAAATAAATTAATAGTTTAAATTTTTTCATAACTTTATCTAAACTATTCTATAGTCACCATTCAAATCCCTTTAAATGAAAAAACCATGAAACTTATTTTTAAGAATCATGGTTTTTGTTTTAAATTTTCATATTAATAGCATATGCAAATAAAATTATTACATAAAGTAAAAAATTCATGTAAGTCATTTGTTAATTTTACAACTTGTATATATGGTAAATATACTATCTGCAAATTAATCTTTTAATCTAAGAATATTTGATACATTTCTATTTTTACTGTATTTAAACTCTATGATAAAAATATAATTTACATTTTTAGAAAATATAACTATATTCTAAACACTTATATAGTAAATGGGTTATTTTTATTTTATAGTGTTCCCGGTTCATTTTTTAATTCCTAAAATTTATAATTTATAATCTGGGGTAATGTGGTCTAGCTTACACGTATGACCTCATTGCCCCTATTATAATAATCCTAAACTTTTAAATCTTCAAATTAATTCGCATCAGTATTTTGATCTACTTCTACTTTAACCTTTTCTTTATATAGCCAACCATCAACTGTAACTGTGATATCCTTATCAATTGATAAAATATGGTCACTATATATCGTGCTCCATATTCCAATCCATCTTTCATCTTCTACTACTATATCAATATTACGTGCACTCCTAGGAATTACAAGCACTGCTTTTCCATGGCTCAATATACCATCCGTTGATTGTTTAACTTGTTCCCCATTTATATAATAATAAACTGTCACACAGCATACATATGATGCATTTGAATTTACTTTAACGAATATTGTTTCACCGTGCTCTAAACTTTCTAAATGTGTTTTAGCAATTAAAAAATCATAACCCACTTATATTCCTCCTAAAAATTAAATTTTTATTTATTGGTTATAATTTATTATATTCTAAAATAATAAAATTGTTAAAAAAGTAAAAATATATATCATAAACTATAAAAATCCAGAAATAAAGTGACTAATTTCCTTTGGAGATAGTCACTTTATTTCAATATTAATAACTAAAATTAGCCTAAATATTTATATCTCACTAATATCTAAACCCTCATCTACATCTCTATTAAAACTCCTTTTTAAATTCAAGACACATAAGATAATTAGTATAACTGCAATGCTTGTAAAGGAGTTACCTATACCGATTAAATTGTATAGTGGAGTAGCAATTAAAAGTCCTAGGATAGCAAAGAGAGTTAGTAGTATTTTGTAGAAGGAGAATACTCTTCCAAGATACTCTTTAGGTATGCTATTTTGAATTATAGTGCTAGAATATATCCCCTGAAGGTTTTGAGCTAAACCTAAGATAATTAAAATTCCAAAGGTTATAATAAAGCTTTGTGAATATCCAAATATAATATAGCTAATACCAATAATTACTGTAGAAAGAGTAAATAATGTTATATGATTTTTCTTAGATAATACCTTAACTACGAAAGGTACTGAAAGTCCTCCAAGAGCCAAAGCATAAGAAAAGTAAATAATGCCTTCTGGGTTTAGATTTAATAAAACATCAGAAACTGCTACTTTATAGGTTTCATAAAACCTTCCTAATACTGCAAACATGCTCATTATAATAAATACAGTTTTAACACTAGAATATCTTGAAAGTATCTTATATCCTTCAATGCCACTTTTTATTATTCCAGACCTTGTTGCAGCTTTATCAGACTTTATAAAGTCATATTTAATTAGACTAAATAAGACTCCAGCAATTAAGAAGCTTATAGCATTTATAGTAAACAAAATATTGCTACCATAAAGCTTATAAAGAACTCCTCCAATGGCAGGAGAAAGAAATACACTGGTGGATTGTAAAAATGAAAAAATAGAATTAGAGTAGGACAGCTCTTCATTAGATACTAATTCAGGAAGAATGGCAGTTTCAGAGCTTACATCAATGTCATTAAGAGATTGCAGAATAAATGCTAGAATATACACGAGCCATAATCTCTGTTCATTAATAAAAATAAAGAGAAAAGCAAAAATTACACTAACTAGATTAGTAACCATAATAACCCTTTTCTTATTATAAGAATCAGCTATGAGTCCTGATAAATACAGCATAGGAATTCTTAAAACACTCCTAGAAAGCCACATAAGAGCCACTGCACCAACGGATTTTGTTAAGCTATATATGTATACAGTTACACCTATATTGTAAAGATAATCTCCTATAGAAGAAATAAGTCCTCCAATAGATAACAAAGTAAAGTTTTTATTTTTAAATAAATCTTTGTACAAAGCACCATCCCCTAAACAATTATTATCTTTAGTTTAATAGCAAAATTTAGAAATTTAAAGTCTATATTTTGCATTTTTTAAGTGATATAATTAAGTTAGGGAAATAAATTATTGAAAAAGAGCATATTTATGTGTTATCAATATGATTTAAAGTCTTTATATTAACTCTTCAATTTTATCATATAATTCATCTGCCGAATCTGCCAGAATCATTTCGTCATTAACAAGTGCATATGGATTAGTGGCACAGTCTCCACAATATCCTAAGCATGATTCTACTGTTACATCTACGTCAGGATAATTCTCTTGTAATTTCTTCATGGTATCTTCAGTTCCATATGTAAAATTATTTTCACAAAATTTTATTTCTGTCATATTTATTCTCTCCTTTATTTTTTACTTTGTATGTTATCCAATAATTCTGTTACTGAAATTTTAGATAAATCAATAGCTTCTAAGGATATTTCTTTTTCTATGGCTGATTTTAATATTGGTGATCGTTTCGTATCTCCAATTACAATAGCCCCTACTATTTTTCTATCTCTTACAAACACCTTCATATATTGACCTTCATCATTATCCTCTACAAGAACATTAGTTGCATTATTTTCATCTACACATCCCATAGAAAATAAGGATAATTTAAAAGCGTTTAAAGTAGTAACAGGAACAATATGCTTATAAGTACTATCTTTTCCTATAATATTATATCCTACAACTTTACCCTGGCCTATTGATATATTCCACAGTCCTGGAACAAAGTTATCAAGTTCAGCAACATCACCTGCTGCATATATATCTGCTATATTAGTTTCCATCTTTTCATTTATAACAATTCCTTTTTCACACTTAATAGGCGTATCTTCAAACATTTCTATATTAGGCTTTATTCCAGCAGAATATATAACTTTGTTACAAGGCATAAATTCATCTGAACTTGTTACAACACCTTGAACCTCATTATTTCCTGCTATTTTATTAACTCTCGTATTTAAGTATATATTAATGCCAAACTTTTCTACTGAATCCTGAAGTATTTTAGATGCCCTTTCATCTAATTGATTTGGCATTAGTCTAGATTGAATCTCAACAATAGAAACATTGATTCCATGCTGATTCAAATTCCAAGCAGTTTCTAATCCTTGTATTCCTCCACCAATGTTTATAACATTTTCACCTTTTTTTATTTTACTTTTAATATCCCATGCATCCTGTAACGTTCTTAAGTTAAAGACACCGACTTTTTCTATGCCTTCAACTGGAGGTTTATTATTTCTTGCTCCATTTGCTAACAAAAGTTTGTCATACTTAAGTATACTTTTATCACATAAAACTACTTCTTTATTTTCAATATTAATCTTTGTTACTTTTTTGCTTACGTAAATATTAACCTTATTTTCTTCATACCAAGATTTCTTTAGAAGAAGAGTATTATCTTCAGAGAGTTCATCAAATAGATTCTTAGACAATTTTATTCTGTTATATGGGTAAAATTTCTCCTCTCCAAATATAAATACTTCTGACTCTTTATCTACTTCTCTTATGGCTTTCACCGCAGTAATTCCTGCTATTCCATTTCCGATTATAATAATCCTATTTGTCATATTAATTCACCACCCTTTTATATTCCTTTTGAATATACTGCTGATGGGTTTGGAGCTAATACTACAAATAATGACATATTATCATTGCCAGTATTTTTTATACTAAACACTTCTACTCCTTTACAATGAATTACATCTCCTTGTGTTATTTTATTTAAATTTCCATCTACAGTCATTTCACCATCTCCACAAAGTACATGAATAAGTAAATCACTTTGCTCATGATTATGTGGTGGCACTCCTTGCCCTGGTCTAAAATTTAAAACAAAATTCAATATCTTATCTTCTTTATAAATTATTTTCTTAGTTAAGGATTCATCATTGTACATTATTTTGTCAGATATTTTTTCTATTTTCATAAATTAATTCTCCTTCATCTTTGGTTAGTATTATATAATATAATTCTTATGCTATTAGTATTATGTAATTTTCATATTATTATTAAATATCTTTTTAAAGTATAATAAGTTATAAAAATAATATAAGCTAAGAACACCTTACTGTTCTTAGCTTACATACCTATTAGCTTTTAAATAATCTTGAATATATTTACACTGATTAAATATAGGTTCATATACATCATTAAACATTCCTATAAAATCTATGCTTTATTACACTTTCTTAATTTCAAGCTATATTTAGCAAGTCCTTATAAGATTATTCCTAACTTAATTTTCATATTTCAATATTTTACCTACTATTTGTTCTCTAGGTATAGGTCCTATATTACGAGAATCTGTTGACTTTATTCGATTATCTCCCATAACAAAGTATTCATATTCTTTTAAGGAAATTTCCATATTATCATTTATTTCTATAGAATAATATACATATGGTTCATCTAGTAATTTCCCATTAACATAAACTTTTGATTTATCTAAAATAATAGTTTCGTTAGGTAATGCAATTATCCGCTTTAGTATTATTATAGGTTTATCATTTTCATACACCAGTACACTTACAATATCGCCTCTTTTAAGTTTTATCTTTTTATCATAGGTAACTAATAATTTTGCTTTATTTTTAATTGTTTTATTCATAGAATTTCCTGATGCAGTTGCATACCCAAGCTGCATTTCAAATACCTTTACTGCACCTTTTAACCCATATCCAAATGAAAATAAACAAATCATTAATATAAAAATTTTTCTATTAAACTTTTTTTCAGATAAGAACTTTCTCATATAAAAAACCTCCAACAATTGAAAGAAAACACAATTATCATTCCAATTATATATGAAATACATGAAAATATTATTACATATTTAAATAAATCAATGATAGAATACTTTTTCAACTTAATCCCCCCTAGACTAATTAACACTTTAATACTATTGGTTAACCCATTATTTTTGATATTTTTTCCTTATCATCTTATTTATTATTAAATCCATTAACCATATCCCCAGCATTTTGTAATTTTATTACTCAACCTAAAAATGAAAACATACCACCCAACAATAAAGTTATTACCAAAAATATAATCATAATTCTCCTCCCTAATAATAAATAATTTATAAAATTATAAAAAAAGACTAGACATTTTTATTTTAAAATGTCTAGTCTTATATGCTTTTATACTTTATAAATTTTTAATTCAATCTTATTACAAATAATAAATATTTATCTTAAAATTTAATATTTTTACATCACGCTTCTGCTATCTATTCAACAGTAACTGATTTTGCAAGATTTCTCGGCTTGTCTACATCGCAACCTTTTTCCATGGACATGTAGTAAGAGAATAGTTGCATCGGAATTATAGCTATAACTGGAGCTAATAAGTCCATTACTTTTGGAATGTAGATTGCTGATTCTACAGATTTTTCTATATCTGTGTGACCTTCTTGAGCTACTGCAAACACTCTAGCTCCTCTTGCAATAACTTCTTTCATATTACTTACAGTCTTATCAAATAAGTCTTCTTGAGTTGCCATAGTCACTACTACTGTTCCTTCTTCAATTAAAGCTATTGGGCCATGTTTTAATTCTCCTGAAGCATAAGCTTCTGAATGAATATAAGATATCTCTTTTAATTTTAAAGATCCTTCCATTGCTATAGCATGATCAAGGCCTCTTCCTAGGAAGAACATGTTATTTTCACAGCAAGTTTTAGCTGCTAGAGCCTTAACTGCATCATCACACTTAAGTGCTGCTTCTGCTTTTTCTGGAAGAGCTAACATTTCTGTTTTAATAGCTTCTATCTTATCTTGAGCTACTGTACCCTTTTGCTCTGCAAAGAATAGAGCAATTGTGTACATAGCTATTAATTGAGTTACATAAGCCTTTGTTGATGCAACTGCTATTTCTGGACCTGCCCAAGTGTATAGTATATCATCGGCTTCTCTTGAAGCTGAGCTTCCAACTACATTAGTAACAGCTATTACTCTAGCACCCTTTTTCTTAGCAAGTCTTAAAGCTGACATAGTGTCTGCTGTTTCTCCAGATTGGCTAACAACTATCATAAGAGTGTTTTCGTCTATTATTGGATCTCTATATTTAAACTCAGATGCTATATCTACTTCAACTTGTATTCTAGCAAGTTTTTCAATAATATTTTTTCCAACTAATCCAGCATGGTATGCAGTTCCACATGCTACTATATATACCTTGTTTAATTTTTCTATTTGTTCTTTTGTAATAGTTATATCATCGATTCTTATAGGTTGACCAGGAATAATCCTTGAAGCCATAGTATCTCTTATAGCCTTTGGTTGCTCATGGATTTCCTTCATCATGAAGTGATCATATCCACCTTTTTCAGCAGCATCAGCATCCCAAGTTACATTAAATACTTCTTTCTTAACTTCTTTTTCATTTTGGTCATATATTTTTATTCCATCTTTAGTCATAACAACAAATTCTTTATCTTCTAAAAGATAAACTTTTCTTGTTTGATTTAATACAGCTGGTATGTCTGAAGCAATGAAGTTTTCATCTTCTCCAAGACCAACTATTAATGGGCTTTCATTTCTTACAGCTACTAGTTTATCAGGCTCATTAGCGGCTATAACTCCTATAGCATAGCTTCCTTCTAGCTTTTTAGTAACTTCCATTACTGCCTTTAGCAAATCCCCTTTATAGTAGAAATCTACAAGGTTTGGAATAACCTCAGTATCTGTTTCTGACTTAAACTCATAGCCTTTTTCCATAAGCCATTCTCTAAGTTCCATATAGTTTTCTATAATACCATTGTGAACTACAGATATAGTTCCATCCACATTAGTATGAGGGTGTGAATTTAAATCTGATGGCTTACCATGAGTAGCCCATCTAGTGTGTCCTATACCTATATGTCCTTTTATTGGGTCTTCTTCTAACTTTTCCTCTAAATTTGCAAGTCTACCTTTGCATTTTGTAAGATCAATACCCTTCTCATTTAGTATAGATACTCCAGCTGAGTCATATCCTCTATACTCCAGTTTACTTAATCCTTCAATAAGCAGTGGTGCTGCTTCTCTCTTTCCAAAATAACCTACTATTCCGCACATAAAAAAATCTTCCTCCTAAATGTCTTCTATTTCAAATTAGATTTAACTCTATATGAATAAGAAAAACCTTTGATTTAGTATGATCTTTAAAAATACTTATCAACTTATCCACATTTAGTTAAGGTTTTACACCAGATTGCTTTGTAACAGGAATCACTTCCTGTCTTTATCAATCGTTAACGGTAGTGCGATACCGTGGGGCACCCGCCGAAGATTCGATACTCCCCATCCTCGTCAACTCCTCGGAGTCCTGGCGCTTAGTTATGTGGTTAGACTATTTCCTCCTTTCCAACACTTGGTTTTCAAAGTGTATTTTAAAAGAGTTAGGATGTCCACATTTTATATACTCTCCTCTACTCATACTCCACATATACGATATAAAGAATAATAAAGTTTGTGAACTTAATATTAAAATTAATTTTTAAAACCAAATTTTAATATTTATTTATCCAAAATCTAAAACCAATTAACCTCATTATATTATATTCATTTAATACATTTTGGTCAATGGTATTTATTAATAGTGTCTATTAAATGAAATTCATCTATATATACATATCCTAATTATAATATTATTCAATTAAATATTATTTTATTTCAAATTAATTCCACAATTATTAATATTTATTTAATTCTAATGTGAATTATACAAATATTTATATATAAACATAGCTAAAATTTTTTATATATAAATATTTAACTATGAAACTATAAATCTATTTACCTATAAAACTATATAACTAGTTAACTAGTTGTTCTCCCCATGCGGCCTTCCAGGTTTTTCACATTTAAAATATAAAATAAATAATATAAAAATGTATAGTAAGCTTGACATGGAATGTAAAGCGTACTATACTTAAATTGTAAAGCATACTATACATTTAAATTCTAATATTTATTACAAATAATATTAATAGAACAGGATGTGATAAGTTGAAAAATAAAATCCAAGAACTTCGAAAAGAAAAACGTGTTACGCAAAGTGAACTTGCTGATGCCGTAAATGTTACTAGACAAACAATTATCTCTTTAGAAAACGGGAAGTATAAAGCTTCATTGGTGCTGGCCCATAAAATTGCTCAATATTTTGAAATGAATATTGAAGATATCTTTATTTTTGATTTAGAGGAGGAAAATTTATGTTATTAAAAGCCATTCTATCTAATGCAACAACGGATAAGGACTACAAAAAAGTACTAAAGAAAAGAATTTCTTTACTTTACATTGTGATTATTCTAGGAGTAGCCACTCTAGCTATTAGCTTTATATTCTCTATTGGAAAATATAATTATCTACCTGATTTTTTAAGTGGATTTTATACAGGAATCGGCGCTTCACTAATTACAATAGGTTTAATATTTATCATTAAGATAAAAAAACTTTTAAAAGATGAAAAGAAATTAAAAGAAAAAAGATTAGAAGAACAAGATGAAAGAAATCAATTAATCACACAAAAATCTTTGTACTCTGCTGCTATTATATTAAATATTCTTGCATATATCGGTTTGATGATATCTGGAATTTTTAACCTTGCTGTATTCTGGACTCTATGGACTGTCCTTATTATATTTATGGTTATATTTGTTATCCTACAAGTATACTATAGTAAAAAACTCTAATTGAATTTTATAAGTAAAAAACAGGCTTTTACAAAATATATCATTAATCTGATATAGAGTGTTGAGCTTGCACTTTATATTATTGTTAGCGAATGCCATTTGGAGGGATATTAGATTTACTTAGTATTTATGAATGGTAAAATCGTTAAGTAACACAACTTGCTTGAGTGTATACGAGTTGTTGTGTTATAGATTTTTCCTTGAATAAATGCTTTAGTAAATCAATATTCCGAAACGGCTGAGCGTTAATAATATATGGGCATGCTCAACATTTCTTTTAGATTAATTTATTTTGTAAAAGCCTACTATTTTTATCTATTTGCTTTTTCCTCTATTTTTTTAGCTAGGTCATGAGCCATTTTGTCTATCTCTTCTTGATTTTCACCTTCTAGCATTACTCTTACTAGCGGTTCTGTACCTGAAGGTCTTATTAATACTCTACCGCAACCTGCCATTTTGTCTTCCATTGCTTTTATATCTGCCATGATTTCTTCATCTTTTTCATGGATGTCCTTCATGTTGTTTGGTACCTTAGCATTTACTAATACTTGTGGTAATTCCTTCATTGTTGCTGCAAGTTCACTTAAAGGCTTTCCAGTACTCTTTACTGTCTCTGCAAGTTGAAGACCTGAAACTAAACCATCTCCTGTTGTATTGAAATCTAAGAATATAACGTGACCTGATTGCTCTCCTCCAATAGAATAGCCCTCTTTAGCCATCTCTTCTAATACATATCTATCCCCAACTTTAGTACTAACAGTTTTAATTCCAGCTTCTTTTAAAGCTATGTGAAGTCCAAGGTTACTCATAACAGTTACAACAACTGTATCATGGTTTAATTTACCTATAGATTTAAGGTGTTTAGCTGCTATTACCATCATGAAATCTCCATTTACAAGATTTCCTTTTTCATCTATTGCAAGGCATCTATCTGCATCTCCATCAAAAGCTAATCCTAAGTTACATCTATTTTCAACAACAAATTTCATTAGGTCCTCAGGATGAGTTGATCCACAATCCTTATTTATATTGATTCCATCTGGATCACTATTAATTATAAAAACTTCTGCTCCTAGTTCTTTTAACGCTTTTACTGACGTTTTATAAGCTGCACCATTGGCACAGTCAACGGCAATTTTCATACCACTTAAATCACCATCAATAGTAGATTTAGCAAATTCTACATAGTCATTTATAGCATCTTCTCCTATGTATTTTCTACCTAACATTCCTCCTGTAGGAATATTGATTCCTTCAAAATCACTTTCTATTAACTTTTGAATTTTATCTTCTAATTCATCACTTAATTTAAATCCATCTTTATTAAAAAACTTAATACCATTATATTCAACAGGATTATGTGATGCAGATATTACAACCCCTGCTTCTGCCTTATACTTCTTTGTTAAATATGCAACGGCTGGAGTTGGAACTACTCCTAAACAAAGAGCTTCTGCTCCTACTGATAAAATCCCTGCAACTAAAGCTGATTCAAGCATATCTCCAGATATTCTTGTATCCATTCCAACGATTATTCTAGGTTTGCTAGTACACTGAGTTAAAACTAATGCTCCCGCTTTTCCAAGTTTATATGCAAGGTCTACAGTTAATTCCTTATTAGCAATTCCTCTTACTCCATCAGTTCCAAACATTCTACTCATATATAAATCTTCTCCTCTTAGTATGATTTTTTATCTTCAATAATCTTATTTTTTCTATTAAGTTTACATTACTATGTGAAATTTTCATTACAACATACAGGTTAATTATAATACAAATTATGTATCATAACAATAACAGTTTACCATTATACATTCTATATGAACAAAAGCAACACAAAAACTGTGTTGCTTTTATTATATATTATTCTTATCTCATATTAACTTTCTAATACAATACCATTTGTTTTCTCTATAAGCTCTTCTACAGTACCATCACTGCTTTCATACTCCATTAATTCTTTACTTCCTTTAACAAAAACCAAGGCTATAGTGAATATAAATGACACTCCTAGAAGAGATAATACTGCTACTCTTATAGGTAAAAATTCACCTAAGACTCCACCAACTAAAGCTCCTATTGGCTGTAACCCTCCACTTATTGTACTCATTAATGCTCCAATCTTGCCTCTCTTGTCTGATGGTACTACAAGCATTATTGCAGAATTAAATATAGTATTAAAGACTACATTACATAAAAAGGATATAAATGCTATAGGTATCATTACATAAAAATTTTCCACTATAAATACAAAAGGTAATGTTCCAAGACATATCAATGCACCAAATTTATAAATTTTAAACTTCTGATTCTTTTTTATATTAATTATTGATAAAAGTCCACTACCTATTAACATTCCCATAGGAATCACTGCCATAAAAAATCCGTACCTTTCTTCACCTAGGAAGGACATAGTTTTAAAATATGGGAGTATTAATATAAATGCAGCATTAGCAAACAAATTTAGTAATGATGCAAGTAAGAATAAGTTTCTTAATACCTTAAAGTTCCAAAGGAATCTAAATCCTTCTTTAAAATCATCTACAAAAGTAATTTTATCATCTTTTTTCTCTCTTTTAGGTTCAGTTATAAACATTTCTGTAAAAGCTGAAATTAAATAAGATATACCATTAGCTAAAAACATGTATGGAGCACCTATAGCAATATATATAAGTCCAGCAATAGCACTCCCTATCATATCCATACCAGATGTTGCAAGACTTGTAACTGAATTAGCTTTTACAAATTTAGACTCATGAACTAATTCTGGTTTTATAGAACTTACTGCTGGACCAAAGAAAGCAGAACATAATCCACTAATTATCCCAACTCCAAACACCATCCATATCTGTATAAATCCAAATATACCTGCAATACCTACGAAAGTAACAACTACACCTCTTATGAAATCTGTTATAACTATAATATTTCTTCTATTCCACTTATCTACAAAAACTCCTGCAAAAGGTCCTAAAACTATTCTTGGTAGCATTGTAAGCGCACTTAGTAGCCCCATGAGTCCAGTAGATCCAGTAATATCTAGTATCCAAAAGTTTAATGCCATAATATATAATATGTCCCCCAGCATAGATACTAGTTGTCCTTGCCAAAGCAAGAAAAAATTCTTATTCCATAACCTTATATTTTCTCCATGATTTTTTAATTTATCCTCCATGATTTCCCCCTCATTGTAAAGTATATTTACTGTTAATACTTATATCCTTATAGATTCTTTAACTATTCCATTATCTTCTATGATAAGTTCCCCTGAATATTCAACTTTGTTAATTATTGAACCTTTTCCTATGGTAACATTTTTCCCTCTTACTATATCTACTTTAGAATTTTTAAGTAGTATGTCATCTCCTTCTATACATTCACATTGAAGGCTTCCTTTATTTTTAAATGAATTTGAAAATAGTGAACCTATTATTCCATTCCTTGATATATTTTCTGTTACTGCTACAAATCTTCCACCTATTTCTTTAATATGATGGTTTCCTGACATGGTAATGTATATCTCATCACCATTTATTAGTCCATTACTGTTTATATCCCCACTTATAGTTATCTTTTCTCCTTCTATGCCATCCTTTACAGTTATATCTCCAGATATGACTATATCTCCCCCAGTAATTTTACCTCCACATTCTATATCTCCTGAAGCTTCTATTTTATCAGCTTTCAAGTTTCCTCCCATATTCGCATCTCCACTTAAATGAAATAGACCACTGCAATATAGATTACTTTTTACCTCTATATCCCCACTTATTTTAAGAGTTCCACAATCCACTCTTCCATCAACATTTACATCTCCACTTACCTTTAATTCGTCTTTTACAGATAAGTTTTCATGGATATCTGCATCGCCACTAACCCTTAAAGTTCCACATTGCAGGCTACTTTTTATGTCCACATCTCCACTTACCTTAAACAAGTCTTCACAGTATACATTTCCTTTTAATTCTGCATCTCCACTAACATTGATAGTTCTACAATTAACATCCCCTTTTATAGTTCCATCTCCGCTTATTTTTATATCTCTATAGTTTCCACCTTCTGATATCCAGTCATCATTTATTTTTAAATCATTACAATTGTCGTAATTCATTTTTACACCCCATTTTTATACTATTAATTATTAACTATAGCATTAATCTCATTTTAAGATTTTCTATAATATTTTTAATGTTTATTTCTCCTATGATTTTGCTACCATCATCCACAATTATTCTTTCTCTGTATGCTACTACACAAATCCCGATTCCTAATCTTCTTATGATATATAGTGTTCCATCCTTTTCTTCTATACTTTTATATTCCTTATTAATAAGCTTTAGTATAACTTCTATTTCACTAATGGTTAACTTTCCTAAGTCAAATTCTCTTTGAAGAATATCCATGAGTAAGACATCTTTAAAATTGTATTCTTCCTTTTCTCTAAATATATCCTTATATATAGGAAGTGTTTCTTCTCTTATAATTTCCTTTTCTATAAGATACTCTTCTCTTACATCATCTACCTTAGGTTTGTTAGTAAACATAACTGCTAAATCATCTAAAGGCATATCATCCTTAAGATCTATAATTTTATTTATTCTATTTATTATCTTTTCCCTAGGGAAAAATGTTTCTTGACCTGTATAACTTGATTTTTTTATAAACCACTCCTCTGGAATAAGTTCTTTTCTCTTCCATCTATACAGTTGTCCGTAAGATATTCCCGTCATATCTAATATTTCTTTTTTAGAAATTAACTCTTCTTCCACTTTATTTCCTCCTCTTTTTTAGTTTAGTTTTTAGCTTTAATTAAACTTTTTATCTTTAGTAATTAAAATATTTTAAAATCTATAGTTTCATTTCCTCTTCAATAACAGATTCTGAATTTAGTTTTTCAAGACTCTCACTGTATTCTATTCTTTTAATCTTACACCCCTCTCCTATGGTAATCTTTCCTCCACGAACCACATCTGCTATGGTGTTTTCCAAATAAATTTCATCAGCTTCAATAGTTCTAATAGTTAAATATCCAAAGTTCTTACTAAATAATTTACAAATAAATCTTCCTATAGCATTCATAGTAGAGTATTCCTTTAAAACTCTTACCTTAGTTGCTCCAATTTCTTCAACCTCACAACCACCATTTAACTCTATATTTACTTCATCCCCATTTACCATTCCTAGGGTTTTTAGTACACCTTTAATATTTATAATCTCTCCCTCAATACCATGACCTACTCTAATTGAACCTAAAAGCTTAACATTAGTTGCATTTATTCTTCCTTCAATTCTTCCTGCTCCTGCCACAGTGAGCTCTTCACCTTTAAAATTACCACCTATTTTACCACTTCCACTGATGTTAAATTTCTTTGCATGAATAGAACCAAGAACAGAACCACTTCCGCTGATACTACCAGTAACGCAGTTTAAGTCTCCAGTTACCTTTCCACATCCACTAATACTAAAACCATTGCTTATAACAGCACCTTCAACTTTTCCACTACCACTAATACTAAATTTTTCACAATTTAAATCTCCAACAATTTTTCCACTTCCACTGATAGATGCAATCCTATATCTTCCTCCTGCAGCACTCCCTGAACCTGATATTTTTAAATCTCCAAACTGTTCATTACTCACCATAATTTATACCTCCATTTTATTTTCACGTAATAATGTTACATCAACTAATTACACGCAGCTCTTTAATATTGTAAATAGCCATATATTCAACAATCTTTTATCATATTACTATAGTAACATAACATTGTTACACTTGTAAATAGTTTTTTTCAATTTTTATACAATTTTTATCATAAATAAAAAGTATAAAACTTATACACTAAGTTTTATACCTTTATCTCTATTCTATTACTTAGTCCTATACATAAAAAGTGGCTTTCGCAAAATATATTTTGCGAAAGCCACTTTTAGCTAATAAGCTTATTTTACTACGTATGATGCTCCAATTTCTAGAGCTTTTCTATTGATTTCAAAGAATTTTTCTTTTCCGTGATCTCTTAGAGATTGAAGTAAAGTTTCCATAGAAACTATTTGTGTTTTTGCAACTAATGCTCCTAGAAGCACCATATTTGCAATTTGTTTACTTCCAAGGCTATCAGCTTCTGTTTGAGCTGGTATTTTTATAACTTCAATATCTTCTCTTTCAACTGGTCTCTCGATTAAGTCACTATCTAATATTAATAGTCCACCTGGTAAAATTTCTTTTTCAAACTTATCAAGGGAAGGTCTATTCATAACAACTAGTGATGTAGGGTTAGTTACTATTGGAGAACCAACAGCTTCATCTGAAACAATAACAGAACAGTTTGCAGTACCTCCACGCATTTCTGGTCCATAAGAAGGTAACCATGAAACATTCATATTAACATCCATTCCAGCATAAGCTAAGAATTTACCCATTGATAATATTCCTTGTCCACCAAATCCAGCAAATATTATTTCTTGTGATGCCATATTATTTCCCCTCCTCAGTTGTTGTATCTTTTTTAACACCTAGAGTGTAGAATGGCATCATGTTATCTCTTAACCATCCAAGTGACTCTTGTGTTGATAATCCCCAGTTAGTTGGGCATATTGATAAAACCTCAACCATTGAGAAACCTTTTCCAGCAATGGCATTTTGGAAAGCTTTCTTAATAGCAGCTTTAGCTTTATTTACATGTGGTACATTATCTACTGATACTCTTTCTACATAGCAAGCTCCATCTAATGTAGATATCATTTCAGAAACTCTTATTGGATGACCTTGAAGCTTAACATCTCTTCCATATGGAGAAGTTTCTGTAACTTGTCCTGGTAATGTTGTTGGAGCCATTTGTCCTCCTGTCATACCATAAATACAGTTATTTACGAAGATTGTAACTATGTTCTCTCCTCTTGTAGCTGCATGTACAATTTCTGCTGTTCCTATAGCTGCTAAGTCTCCATCTCCTTGATATGTGAATACAACTTTATCAGGATTAGATCTTTTTATTCCTGTAGCTACTGCTGGTGCTCTTCCGTGTGCAGCTTCAAACATATCACATGCAAAGTAGTCATATGCCAAAACTGAACATCCAACTGGAGCTACACCTATTGTTTTATCTATAACATTTAATTCTTCAAGTACTTCCCCTACTAATCTGTGGATTATTCCATGAGTACATCCTGGGCAGTAATGGGTAGGCACGTCTAATAATGCTTTTGTTGGTTGAAATACTATTGCCATTATTTAGCACCTCCTATGAATTTTTTAACATTTTCAAGGACTTCATTAGGGCTTGGAACCATTCCACCTGATCTTCCAAAGAAGAATACTGGTTTTCTTCCTTCAACAGAAAGTCTAACATCTTCTACCATTTGACCACAGCTAAGCTCTATTGATGCATAACCATGTTTAGTTTTGTCCACAGTTTTTTCAAAAGCTTCTACTGGGAAAGGCCATAATGTTATTGGTCTTATTAAACCTAATTTTATTCCTTCTTTTTCAGCCAATTTTATAACAGTCTTGCATATTCTTGAAGTTGTTCCGTATGCAACCATTATTAAATCTACTTCATTTTCACAATTATATAATTCATACTTAGTTTCATTTTCTTTTATAGCTTTATATTTTGCTTGTAATTTCAAGTTATGAGCTTCAAGACCTTCAGGTTTTAAGTATAAGGAGTTTATCACATTATGGTTAGCTCTTCCGTTTAATCCATTAGCAGCCCAAGTTTTTTCTGGAAGGTTTTTTTCACTTCTTTCTTTAAACTCTACTGGCTCCATCATTTGTCCAAGCATTCCATCTCCCATAACCATAACTGGAGTTCTGTACATATCAGCTACATCGAAAGCATCTTGTACTAAATCTACCATTTCTTGAATTGAACATGGTGCATATACTGGCATATTGAAATCTCCATGGGAACCACCCTTAGTTGCTTGGAAGTAGTCTGATTGAGCTGGTTGAATTCCACCAAGGCCTGGACCACCTCTAACTATATTAATGATAACACAAGGAAGTTCTGCACCTGCTATATAAGATATTCCTTCTGCTTTTAAGCTTATTCCAGGTGAACTTGAAGATGTCATACATCTTACTCCAGTTCCTGCTGCTCCATATACCATATTTATTGCAGCAATTTCACTTTCAGCTTGTAGAAAAACTCTACCTATTTTAGGCATTTTTCTTGAAAGATATGCTGATATTTCTGTTTGTGGTGTTATAGGGTATCCGAAGAAACATTGACAACCAGCTTGGATAGCTGCTTCACCTATGGCTTCATTACCCTTCATTAAAACTTTTTCTGACATGAATCTTTCCCCCCTATTATTTCTCCACTGTAATTACAAGATCTGGACACATTTTTCCACATGATGCACAACCAATGCACTTAGGCATATTTTCTTCTGTAACTGTAGCTGGATGATATCCTTTTACATTTAGTTCCTCAGAATAAGTTATGATTTGTTTTGGACATGCAATTATACATTGTCCACATCCCTTACATCTTTCTTCCCTAAAAGTTACCTTTGCCATAATACTTACCTCCTTATATAGAAAGTTTAGAATGTTTTATTTACTATATATTGTTTATCCGATGACTACCAGCTCTAATACTCCCATCTTCTTCAAAGCGGCAGTAAAGAGCTGCTACATCCCTGGATAACGATTTCTAACCTTCAGAGGGAGTAAAAAACTTCTTCTGAAGCAAAGAACTCTGTTTATGACCCACATTCAAGTTGTAATACGTTTACATTTTATTGTCCGATATACCTAAGGATAATAGAATAAATACGTTTACATATATATAATTTATCACTTTTTAGTACAAGATGTCAACTTAGCACTAATAATTAGTGCTAAATTAAATCTTTTCTCCATGGTGGCAACATATATATGTGAATCGGGAATATCTTTCCTGAAACCTTACCTTCCACTTCCTCTGCAAGTTCTTCTGAACATACAGTGTAGGCATGAGGAATATCTAGCTCTTTAGAGATCTCTGTTATTTCCATATCCCCTTTAATTATATGTTCCTTTGTAGTTTCATATGATAAGTTTGTATTAGATATTAGATGAGTCACTTTTAATCTTGAAGCTCTCTCTATATCTCTAAGAAACTCTATAGTATCTTTGTCATTAGATGTAAATGGTCTATTACCATTTATAACAAAGTACATATCATAAGGTTCTTCTTTAAAATGTTTGTTATATTGACCAAGAGCTGTTGCTCCTGAATCATCTCCTCCAATATCAAAAATTACCTCATAACTTTTATCATTAAATACACTTCTAACTTCTGCTGGTACTACCATAAGTTCAGCATTAACATACTCAGGATTTGAAGATATAACCTTTATATTATATTTTTCCTTAAGTTCCTGTGTAAGATCTCTAATACAAAAATATGGATTTACTATATCTAAATCTACAAGGGCTACTTTTTTCCCTTCTTTAGCTAACTTAATTGCATAATTTATTGCTATTTCTGTCTTTCCACTTCCAAAGTGACCTGTAAAAACCCTTATTCTACTCATAGCTTCACCCTATTTATATTCCTTAGCAGCTTCTTGACCTGTTAATACTCTAAGTCCACCTTCTGCTAAGGCAAGTAATTCATCTTCACCTGGATAAACAACTACTTGTGATATAAATTCTACTCTTTCTTTAATGTATTCTACTATATATTTTCCGTATGCAATTCCACCAGTTAGTAATATTGCATCAACTTTTCCTTGTAATACTGTAGCACATCTTCCTATCTCTTTAGCTACTTGATATGCCATAGCATCAAATATTAATTTAGCTTCTTTATCTCCTTCTGCTACTCTGTCTCCAACAAGTTTAGCATCATTAGTTTGTAGATAACCTACTATTCCGCCTTTACCGTTTATCTTTTTCTTTATTTCATCCATGGTGTATTTTCCACTAAAACAAAGTTTAACTAAATCTCCTACTGGAAGTCCTCCACTTCTTTCAGGTGAAAATGGACCTTCTCCATCTAGTGCATTGTTTACATCTACAACTCTTCCTTGTTTATGAGCTCCTACTGATATTCCTCCACCCATGTGAGCTACTATAAGATTTAACTCCTCGTAAGAAGTATTTGTTTCTTTAGCATATCTCTTTGCTACAGCCTTTTGATTTAAGGCATGGAATATACTCTTTCTATCAATTTCTGGCATACCAGATACTCTAGCCACATCTTCTAACTCATCAACTACAACTGGATCTACTATAAAGGATGGTACATTTATTTCTGTAGCTATTTCATGAGCTATTATTCCACCTAGATTAGAGGCATGTTGTCCTAAAACTCCTTGTTTTAAATCCTTAATCATAGCATCATTTACACTATAAGTTCCACCTTCGATAGGTTTTAAAAGTCCACCTCTACCTACTACTCCTGATAATTCTTTTATATCGAAGCCTTTTTCTTTTAGTACTTGTAATATTACTTCTTTTCTAAATTCTAATTGGTCATATATTTCTTTGTATTTACCTATTTCTTCTGCTGAATGTCTTAAAGTTTCAACTAATATAGGATTTTCATCATCATATACACCTATCTTTGTTGATGTTGAACCTGGATTTATTATCAATTGTTTATGTCCCATTTTCTTCCTCCTTATTATCTTCCTGCTACTAATGATGCAAGGGCAATAGAATTCATTTTTGTCTCTGGTGAATCTGCTCTTGATGTTACTATAACTGGTGCTGCTGCTCCCATTAATAATCCACCATTCTTAGATTCTGTAGTATATGTTAAGCATTTATAAACAGCATTTCCTGCTTCTATATTTGCCATTAATAATATATCAGCCTCTCCCGCTACTGGACCTGATATTTTTTTATGCGCTGCAGCTTCTTTTGAAAGTGCATTGTCAAGAGCTAATGGTCCATCAATTATACAACCTTTAATTTGACCTCTCTCATTCATTTTGGAAAGGTTTGCAGCATCCAGTGTAGCTGGCATACTAGGGTTTACAACCTCAACTGCACAAATTGGTGCTACCTTTGGCATGTTATTCTCAAGAGCATGAGCTACTTGAACTGCATTTTTTATAATATCTATCTTTTCTTTAAGTTCTGGATACATATTAAAAGCTGCATCTGTTACAAATAATAATCTATCATAGCCAGGAACTTCGAATATTGCAATGTGTGACATCTGTTTTCCTGTTCTAAGTCCTACTTCTTTATTAAGTACTGCTCTTAAGAAAGTAGCTGTATCAACTAAGCCCTTCATCATCATATCTGCTCTACCTGAAGATACAAGTTTAACAGTTTCTATAGATGCCTTGTTTACATCTTTCTCATCTATAATTTCATACTCATCTATGTTCATTCCAATTGTTTCTGCAATTTTTATTATTTCTTCCTTATCTCCAACTAAGATAGCATCAGCAATACCATTTTTTTTAGCATCTCTTATAGCTTCAAGTACTGGTTCATCTTGTGCTACTGCTACTGCTACTTTCTTCATTGATTGAGATTTAACCTTAGAAATTACCTCATCAAATGTTTTAATCATTATGATTCCCCCCAAATGTTAATCAAATTTAACTTCATCGTCATATATCTTTGGTGTTTCTTCACCATTTAATACCCTTAATGCTCCTTCTGCAAGGGCTAACATTTCATTTTCACCTGGTACAATTTCTACAGGTGCAATAAATTTTACATCTTCAGTAATCCAGTTAGTAACTCTTTTATTATAAGCTATTCCACCAGTTAAAATTATAGCATCAATGTTACCACATAGTGCAGTAGCCATTCCACCTATTTCTTTACTAAGTTGATATGCCATAGCTCTTAATATCAATTCTGCTTTTTTATCGCCTTCATCGATACGTCTATCAACTTCTCTTCCGTCATTAGTTCCAAGATAAGCTACTAATCCACCTTCTCTTGTAATTTTGTTTTTTAATTCTTGCATTGTATACTTATTACTAAAGGCAAGCTTCACTAAATCTCCTACCGGAAGACCTCCTGTTCTTTCTGGTGAGAAAGGTCCATCTTCATTTGCATTGTTGCAATCAATTATTCTGCCACCTCTTACTGGTGATACAGTTATTCCTCCACCTATATGTGCTACTACAAAATTACTTTTCTCAAAATCTAAGTTTTTATCAGCACATACTTTTCTTACTACAGCTTTAATGTTTAAAGCATGCACAAGAGAACGCCTAGATATATCTTCCATGCCTGATATTCTTGTTACTTCATCAACTTCATCAACAGCAACAGGATCTACTATATAAGATGGTATTCCTGCTTTCTCTGCAATTTCATAGGCAATAACTCCACCTAAATTTGAGGCATGCTGTCCTTGAAACCCAACAATAAGGTCGTCTAACATCTTGTAAGTTATTTTATAAGTTCCTCCTGGCATAGGTCTTAAAAGTCCACCTCTACCTACTACAGCATGAAACTTTTTAAGTGAATAATCGTTTTCATTAAGCCAATTATATATGACTTCCGTTCTCATATCCTTTTGTTGACATATATGAGAATACTTTTTCACTTCCTCTGCACTGTGAGATAAACTAGCTGAGGCTATACATTCCTCCCCCAAAAATACAGCTATTTTCGTAGATGTCGATCCTGGATTAATCACTAATACTTGCTTATCTTCCCTCATCACTATACCTCCACATAAATATTTATATTAGCTTTAATTTTTTTGCATTAGATTTAGAAGTATATAAAATTTATATATTTCTAAATCTTAGCAAAATTTATCCTAAAGGATAACAATCTCTAATGAGCAAAAGCTCTAAGAAATCTGTTTATCCTAAATCCTATCTTTACTTCTTGCTGCAAACTCATATCCCCATTAACAGAGTTTTTTGCTTCAGAGTTTTTTGCTTCAGAGTTTTTTTCTCTGAAGGTTAAAAATCGTTATCCAGGGACGTATCAGCTCTTTACTCCTGCTTTGAAAAAGATGGGAGTATTAGAGCTGGTAGTCATCGGATAAAAGAAAAGAAGAATGGATAAAATAATCTTCTTAAATATTATATTATCAATGGATAATATAAATATCAAGTTTCTATTTGTTTTATTTTGGTGAATATTCTCTAATAATTTGTTCTGCCACTCTAAGTCCATCTACTGCTGCTGATACAATTCCACCTGCATATCCTGCACCTTCACCCGTTGGATACAATCCTCTAACATTAACACTTTCATAATTTTCATTTCTATTTATTTTTACAGGGGCAGAAGTCCTTGTTTCCATACCTGTTAATATTGCATCTTCTCCTGCATATCCTGGTATTTTCCTATCAAATACAGGTAATGCTTCTTTTATAGCATCTACAACAAAATTTGGTGCACAGCTTTTTAAATCTACAAATTCAGTTCCTGGAGTATATGTTGGTTTCACCCTTCCAAAATTCTTTGATACTTTGTCATTTAAAAAATCTTTTACAAGCTGAACAGGGGCATTATAATTTCTTCCTCCAACTTCATAAGCTAAAGCTTCATAACGTCTTTGAAAAGCAATTCCACCTAATGGGGTATTTCCATCAAAATCACTAGGGTCTACTGATACTACTAAAGCAGAATTAGCATTTATCCCATCTCGCTTATAATTGCTCATACCATTTACTACTACAGTATTTTCTTCTGATGCTGAAGCCACTACCTGACCACCTGGACACATACAAAAACTGTATACAGATCTAGATAGTTTATTACTAGTATAGGTTAGTTTATAATCTGCAGCCCTTAGTTTTGGATGAGTTGCATATTTACCATATTGATTTTCATCTATCATATGCTGTAAATGTTCAACTCTAAAACCAACGGCAAAGGGTTTTGGTGATATAGAAACCCCTTTTGAAAATAGCATTTCATAAGTATCTCTAGCACTATGACCTGTAGCAAGTATAAGATTATCACAAGGTATATGTTCACCTTCTACTATTATCTCAGAAATTTTACCATTTCTTATTGATATATCTTCAAGCTTAGATGAAAATCTTACTTCTCCACCATATTCCTTAATTTTTTCTCTTATATTTTTCACTACATTTTTTAATATATCCGTTCCGATATGAGGCTTTCCCATATATGTAATTTCTTCTGGTGCACCTGCTAAAACAAGTTTTTCTAGAACATATCCACATCTATGATCTTTAATTCTAGTTGTTAGCTTTCCATCTGAAAAAGTACCAGCTCCACCTTCTCCAAATTGAACATTACTTTCTGTGTTAAGTATCCTATTATTCCAAAAACCATCTATAGTTCTAGTTCTACTGTCTACATCTTCACCTCTCTCAATTATAAGAGGGTGATATCCCTTTTCAGCTAAAAGAAGTCCTGCAAATAGCCCTGCTGGTCCCATTCCTACTACTATAGGTCTATTCTCTAGCTTCTTTGTTCCAATTTCAAAATCAGCTTTATAATTATCTCCACCTAATTTAACATCATTACTATTTACTCTAGCTATTACTTTAGCTTCATTATCACATTCAATTTCTACAGCATAATTTATTTTTATTTCTGATTTTTTTCTAGCATCTATAGATTCCTTAGTAATTTTAAATGATTTAAAATCACTTTCTTTTATTCTAAGTTTATTAGCCACCTTTGATTTTAAGGTGGCTAAACTATCTTCATTTATTCCTAAAACTAAATTATTTATCTTAACCGTCATTATTACCTGTCTCCTCTGTTTTGGCTTTTATGGTTATAGTTATATTTTCAGGTGTTTGGCTCTTAACTTGTACTGTATTTGGTACTCCTGCTAATTGTATCTTAACTTCATGGGAGCCTTCTGTTAAACTTTTCAAATCTACTGTAGCTTTAAGTTTATCTTCACTGATTTTACTTAGTTCACTCTCTTCTCCTGTAATAACTAACTTTAATGTTGGAGTTGAATTTTCTAGTATAAGTTTTTCTCCCAAATTAGTATAGTTTATCGGTATATTTAAAGCCTTTTCACTAATTTTTTTAACTGTAATTTTAACTTTTACAGTTTTCTCACTATTTACACTGTGTACACCTTCCGGCATTATTAGATTTGCATCTACCGTAGTGCTTTCAGTTATATTACTAATATTTATAGGTGCTGTATTAATGCTTTTTATGTTATCTATTATTTCACTTACACCAGCTACCTCTATACTCTTTGGTGCTGCTTCCATACTTACTATAGTTACTCCTGGTACTGCTGTTCCAGTAGTCTGTACATTTATCCCTAAATATTTTCCTTTTTTTACCTGAATTTTCACCTGTACATATTCTGGATATACAGATAGTCCAGTAACTTCCCTTTCATCTGAATCTACTAAAGTAACCTTGCAGCTTTTATCTATATCAGAACTTACATTAGTTATATCTACTTGGGCTACTGCTCCTACTACTTGATCTAAATATCTTTGTGGTCCTGAAATTTTTACAGAATTAGGTGATATTACAGAATCATCATTATAATATCCTTCAGCTACTTCACCTACAATTCCAGATGCTACATTTACATATTTATCTGCTAAAGTATCCACATCTACTTTCATTAGAAGACCATCAGAGTTTACAACAGAAACTCCAGGAATTGCTTCTTTTACTTTAACTTGAACTTTATTTTCTCCCGGGGTTAGTGCATACCCTTGAAGGTCTGCTACTAGAGTGAACTCTTTTTTATCTAAATCTTTAATTGTAGATGCCGGGGCCTTTACTGTTAAATTTATATAAAAATCTTGATTTGGTATTAGTACTAAATCTTTATCTGCAAGAGTATCTTCATTTAGTATCTTTACCGGTACATATTTTATTACACTAGTAGTGACAGGGTCTTCGCTACTACGAATATACATCCACAATACTAGTGCTGCTATTACACAACAAATTCTTATTATGATGTCTTGTCTTTTTTGCTTATCCATAGCTTTACCCTCTCTTTAAATGATTCTTTTCTATTTTGTCTACTCTTCATTATTTTAAGTAGTACATTTCTCAGCTTATCTTTATCGTAATTTCTAAGTAATCTTCCATTTATAGCTAAAGAAATTACCCCCGTTTCTTCTGAAACTATAATAGTTATACAGTCTGCTACCTCTGTAACTCCTATTCCAGCCCTGTGCCTTGTGCCTAACTGTTTATTTAACTTATCATCATTTGTAAGGGGTAAAAAGCAACCTGATGCTACAACCTTATCATTCCTTATGATAGTGGCACCATCGTGAAGTGGAGTATTTACAACAAAAATATTTTGAAGAAGTGCTGAAGATACATCACCATTTATTTTAGTTCCCGTGTTTATAATATCTCCAAGACCAGTCTTTTGTTCTATTATTATAAGTGCTCCAACTCTATCCTCAGCCAATACTTCCACAGCATCTACTATTTCATTAACCACATTCTTCATAACTTCTTCATCTTCATAAATTATTTTATCTACAAAAGAAGTTCTTCCAATATGTTCTAAAGCCTTTCTAATTTCAGGCTGAAATATAATTATAATAGAAATAACACTAATTGTTAAAGTATTCTCTAATATCCAATTTAGGGTTGTTAAGTTTAAAACATCACTTACTGGTATTAATAAAAATATAAGTACAATTCCTTTTAATAATTGTTCTGCTCTTGTCTCTTTTATTAATGTATAACCTTTATAAAATATAAAAGAAACTACAATAATGTCAATTAGAGAAAATATAGTCATTCCCTTAAAAATATTTATGAGTGCATTAAAGCTTTCCATATAGTCACCACCTAACGATAATACTATTTTAATTATACACCAATACTTCTATTTGTAATATAAATTTTAATTTTTAGGTCAAAAATATTTTAATTAAATAAATGTTAATAACTACGAATATTTTAGTTTTAACTTTAATATAAAGAATTATAATATATTTTTTACAAATACAAAGGGGGATGCTGTAAGTGAGTGGAAAAAAAATTAAAATAGACAACATAGTAATGAAATATTTATGCTTTTTTATTATAGGTATAATTTTGTTTTTTATGAGTTATGGTTTTTTCAGTAAGTTTTCTTTTAATAAAGAAGAAAGATATATTTCTAACACTATGAAATCTATATGGAAGGTTAATAATAGCTGTAAAATCCTAATATATAATAATATAGATGTTGAAAAAGCTCTTAATGTTTTACCCGAAATGAAAGCTGACTTGATAGATATATCTATAGATTTAAATTCAAACCCTTCTGCTAAAGAAGTAATCTCACCAGAAAATTATGAAAATTTATCTAAGGGCTTAAATGAAAATATTCTCATTATAGATCAACTTGAAGCAATGCTGAAAAATCCTAATGGAAGTGATATTCAGCTAGCAGCTAATAATTTAAAAGCCTTCAGAGATGCTACAGAAAACTATTATGACTTAATCAAGCTAAAAAAAGATTATAATTATGATTTAGGTGTTCCTATGTATTCAGTAATTGATTCAACTATAGACTATTGTATATCTTCTAATAATTTAAAGAAAATATCTGATTTAAAATCAGCAGATATTACTAAATTTATTCATACTTTAAGAGAGTTAGTTATATCCCTAGATAGCTTAAAATATAACTTCTATGAAGATGTCTTAAAATGTCGTAGTGGCAATATGACCTATGAACTTTTAATTTCTAATATAGATGATACTTCTAACAAATTAGCTTCAGTACAAAATGTTTTATCTCAAATGTCTATACCCGATGATTTTTCATCACTATATAAAGATTTTACGGAAGTTGTATCCTCATATAATGACTACTTATATGAAATCAAATATGCTATCTTAACTGAAAAAGTTCGTAGAGATAGTAAGGATGTAAAGGAAGATTTTATGGACTCACTTTATGTTTCAAGTAATGAAACCTATGATAAAATAGAAAAAATGTATAAAAATTTTACTAAGGAGTATAATAACCTAAATAGCAATTACTGAAAAAGGAGATGAATTATATGAAAAAATTCATTTTGATTCTTTTACTTTTCTGTAACATCATTATTATACCTCCATATCACATAGATACCCTTAATAGAGTTAATCCTACTAGAATTGAAGTCTAATAACTTTAAAATAAAATTAGAGAGAATGGAGCTATAAAGTAGCCCATTCTCTCTATTTATGGTAGAACTATAAATAGGTTCTATTTTAATATAGCCTTTATCCTACTATTGTTATATTCTGATTTGCTAAATCTATTAGTAAGAATTTCAGCGTATTTTTTTGACTTTTCTTTATCTATTCCATCATTATTTATTGCTAGAGAGTAAAGACATTGTTCTATATATGAACCATTTTTTTCATACTTGTCTACATATATCTCATAATACTTATTTGCATTTTCTATATCTTCTAAACCTTCATAGGAACTGGCCATCATAAATAGTATATGTTCATTTAGATACATACCCTCACTATATTTATAAACTAAGGTGAAATTCTTTATTGCATTATCATATTTCTTATCTGCAATATAACTAACTCCTTTTTCATATAAGGCCAATACTCCTTTTTCCTTTATTAAAGTTACTGCATTTTGAGCTATGTTCCTATCATTTATACTTAAACCTTCTATATCATATTTTTCTATGTATTTAATAATGTTTTCATAGTCTTTCGCCTTTACGTAGGATTTTAATGTACTTACATTAAAACTTTCATTTTCAATATTAGAACTCTCATTTTTTTCTATTTCTTTTTTAATTTCATCACTTTGTGATTCTTTATGATAATTCCCCTCTATTTTTTCACTATTTCCTTGGAAATTGTCTAAATTTGTTTTATCCTTATTAATTGCTTCATTCTTTTTTTCTTGTTTGATTTGTAACCATTGATGAGTTTTGTTGTATCCTTTAAATATTCCAATGCCTATTAATAATACAATATACACTGCAACTATACTTGTTCCTAATACCACCATAAACTTCTTAAATTTTACCCTAGTCTCTTTGGGTATAAAATTTAATTCTATTAACTGCTTTTTTAAGCTTAAAGCTTCTGGATTATGTTTATCAATAGTTAAAATATCTTCTATATATTTAACAGCTTTATTATGCTGTCCTAATTGCATATGGCACTTAGCTATGTATTTCCAAAGATTTATACTGTTAAAATGGGAACTTTCACACTTTAGAAAACACCTTAAAGCATCTTTTACCTTAAATTCATTAAATAGATGTACGCCTTGACTAAATATATATATATCCCCTTCATCATGTCTAGAATCATCTAAATACTTTTTAGATACCATATCTCCATTTAATTTATAGCTTAACTTCCAAAGAGTCTTTGCTTCTTCTAATTGTCCACGAATATAATATATTAGTCCCTTTAAATTCAATGTAGGAGAATGACTTCTATCTTTGTTTAATACCCTATCACAATAATTTAATGCCTTATCTAATCTTCCATCACAATAAAAATCCATTGCCTTTTTATAAGTCTTATTTATATTAACCATCACTTCACCACTTATATTTTATTTTATAACTTATTATATATTTTATAGTATCTATTCCTATATATCTTTTTACAACTAATTTTATCATGTTACTAGTTTTATTATCAATAACTATGAATAAGAAAAAAGGTATTGCAACCTTTAGTTGCAATACACTATTTTATTCTATTTCTATTACATCTCCAAGAATATAATTGTCAAAAGTTTTAGATTTGTCTTCTTTATCATTCATCATGTCATCTAAATAAAGAACATATTTTAATATTAAGCTATCATCTTTTCTTGTTATAGATACAAATCGCTCTTTATCCTTAGCCGTAGCTATAAGCATTTGTTCACCTGTGGTTACATCTACGATTATAATACGTTCACCATTAACTAATGTTCCATATCCTAAACCATGAACTATCATAAGATGAGTGTCATCATACCAACTTATTGATAGTGGTGATTGCTGACTTTCTTTCTCTGTTGCAGTATACTCATACATCTTATTTGTAGACGTATCTTTTACATAAAGTATACCTATTCCCTCTTCTATAGCCTTTTCTCCTTTACCTTCTATACTAGCTTCATATTTACCATCTTCTGTAGCTATAAATGGTGTATTAAAAGTTAACTCCTTAGCCATAGTCACTTCCGCTTTACTATATAAGTCAACAATATTCACATTTGCTGATTTCTTTATATCATCACTAGTCTTTTCTCCATTTGATGATGTCTCTGGAACGCTTTCTATAGGTTCGTTACTGTTGTTTTCTTCTGCAATTTCAGATTTAACTATATTTTCTTGCTTAGTAGAATTCTCTTCCTTTCCTGATGAGGCTGCTGAAAATATTTCTTTACCATCCATTAATTTCATAGCTACAGGAGTAACTATAACCCCTAATAAAAATGCAGCTGCAATAGTTAATGCTCCTTTGTATTTTCTTTTCATTCCTCTTCTCCCCCTTGTATATTTATTTTTATCTATACTCTCCATTATTTTTTCTGTAGAGTTTTTAAAGTTAATATTTTCATAAGAAAAGGCTTCTTTAAAAGTTTTATATTCTAAAACTTCTTTGTCATAATCATCTTTACAACTTTGGCAGGTTAAAAGGTGACTCCTCATTTCTTCATCTGCTTCGGCTGACAAATTTTCCTCAATATATTCTGTTAACTTATCTTTGAACTGACTACATTTCATTGTGACTCCTCCTAACCTTACTTGCAAAAGACTCTGAATCCATCTCTTACTTTATAGTATCTCCTTTTCACAGTAGTTTCTGTAATATCTAGAATTTCACCTATATCTCTAAAAGTTAAATTCTGAGAATACCTTAAATTTAATATTTGCTTATCAACTTCATCTAGAGTTTTTATATATTTATTTACATTTTCTTTTACTTCTAAATATTCTAAAGATTCTTCCGGTCCCATTTCAGAAGATGATATATTATATGCTTCATCAATATCACTTTCATAAACCTTTCTATATTTCCTCATATAATCTATGGTTTTATTTTTTGCAATCTGCAAAACCCAATTTATAAAACTATATTTATTATTATACATATCTAATTTATTATATACAGTTATAAATACCTCTTGAGTAATATCCTCACTTGCTTCCTTCTGTTTTATCATTCCATAAATAAATCTAAGTATATTAAGCTGATATTTCTCAACTATAACTTGAAAACTATTTACGTCTCCCTTTAATACATTGCTTACAAGAATAGCATCTTCTATAGGAGCTCTTCCTTGTGATTCCTTCATCTTCTTCCCTCTCTTTATATAAATAATACGATATTAATTTAATAAAGTTTACTTTATTAATAAGTTGACTAAAAATTTTATTATAATATTAGGACAGACAAATTAATATAATAAATAACATACTTATTATTATAATTCCTGCTATTAATGTGGTATTATAGGCATACTTGCCTCCATTATATTCTCTTTTTCATACATTTTTAAAAGGATCTTTTAACTTAGACATTGAAAAACCTCCTAAGTAAATGATTTGCTTTCTCTTTATATGTTATCATAGTAGCACTGTAAATAAAATCTTTATTTCCCATTTTGTATTGTAATATAAATTCTAATTGCAATATAAAAAAAGTCTTCATTAATAATTTATAATGAAAACTTTATTATATAACTTATATTGTAAATTTAGATATAATCACTTTTAGTCCCCTAGCACTTTCTTCATTTCGCAACATTTGATTTTCTATCTCTCCAATATTGATGTATAAACAACTGGTCTTTTCTACAACTTCAACTATACCTGTTGATCCTTTATTTACTGTTTCACTTATATTTACCATGGAACTTGTTATAGTAGATACAACAGCCTTTAATTCTTTTGCTATGTGACTAAATCTTTCTGTCAACTCATTTATAATTATAGAATCTCTATTATATTGTTCCCCCATGATGTGCATTTTTTTATAGTCTTTAATTATTATATCATCTATAAATTTTAAAATCTTATTGGAGCTTATAGATAGAGTATCTACAGATTCCTTAACATTTTTAATTACCTGTTGCATATTTTCTACGGTAACTCTTGAATGTTCTGCTAAATTTCTAACTTCATTTGCAACCACAGTAAAGCCTTTACCGTACTCACCCGCTCTAGCTGCTTCTATAGATGCATTTAAAGCTAGTAAATTTGTTTGATTTGCAATATCTAATATTGATCCTGATAAATTTTCTATCTCACTGACGGATTTAGATTTTTCTAAAGCTTCTATGAGATTTTTCTTTGTTTCTTCTAATATTTGAAGTGCCTTCTTGTTAGATACCTCCACATTGTCTTTTAATTCATTAGCCCTCCCTCTAATATCTATTGCAGTTTTCTCTCCTTCTTTAGCCTTATGGGTTATATCATTTATAAAACTCTCTACTCCCAAAGATAAACCACTAACCTCATTAGAGTTTACTGCCGCTTCCTCAATGGCCATGGAAATTTCATCTACAGTATTCGTTGTTCTTTCTGCATTCATATGAAGCTCTTTTATATACCTAGCTGTATCCCTAGAAGAGCTTAAAACATTATCTGATGAATTATTAACTTCCACTATTATCTTTCTTATATTATTCATAAACACATTGATAGCTTGTGATAATTCTCCTATTTCATCTCCTGACTCAACAATTATATCTTGAGTTAAATCACCACCTTTATTTACTAATTCATTTATTTTCCCCTTTAATCTATTTAATGGATATACAATTGAAATTGTTAAATATATACACACTACACTAGTAAATAAAATTATTCCAAAAGTTACGCCTATAAATGTAATTAATACTCTTTTATAACGTTCATTAGCTTCTTTATTTATACTGTCTAAATAAATTAAATTCTTTTGTTTAAGTTCATCAATAGAGCTTATCAATTCATCAAATTGATTTTTAGATTTTCCCTTAATTAAAGTTAAAACATTTCTCATTTCTTTATTTTTTTTATTTGTTTCTATAACTTCATTGTTAACCTCTAAGTAAACTTTAAGTTTTTCTTGTATATTTTCAATATCCTTTTTTTCACTATTGCTATCACAATAATTAAAATAATCCTCTAAAATTAATTGTATATTTCCTTTTGATTCTTTCATTTCTTGTTCTATTCTATTTTTTTCTTCTGAAAATGTCTCCATTATATATCCATATTCTTTAGTTCTAAAATTTAAAACATGATAACTAAGTTCATCTGACTTTTGAATTTTACCACCATATATACTTGATATACCTTCTATGCTATTATGTAATTTCATCATTTGAAATATAGAATATACTCCAAATATTATTGTACTAATGCTTAATACTGATAAAGCTAAAATTAATCTGGTCTTGATGTTAAACTTTTTCTTAAATATTCTATTGAATTTTAATTTTTCTTTAGGCCACATTATTTCATCACTCTTTCTTATTTTATTTAACAATATAAATTTAACTTATTGCCAAATAATTTTATACATATATTAAGAAAATTTAAACTTCATAACCAAGATTTAACACAAAAAAATAACGCCTATCTAAGAATAAAATATCTTAGACAGGTGTTATTTTATTTATAATGTTTTTCTAACTACATCTATAACAGTTCCATCCCTATATTCTACAACTGCAACTATATCCTTAGATAATTCTATTGCTTTAGGAGTACCTGTTATTTTTTCAGCTATTTCCTTTAATTCCTCTATAGTTACCACATTAAGGTTTGCTTCTTTTAATTTTTCAATTAAATCAACTCTCTTAGGGTTAACAGCTATTCCTCTTTCAGTTACTATTACATCAATAGTTTCACCTGGAGTAGTTATAGTAGTCAACTTATCCTTTATTATTGGTAACCTTGCCTTAGTTAGTTTGGTTACTATTATAGTAAGTTTAGAGCCTGCTGCTGTGTCTGCATGACCACCAGACCCCCCCATTATAGTTCCATCTGAAGCAGTAGTAACATTTACATTAAAGTTTGTATCTATTTCTGTTGCTCCAAGTATTACTATATCTAAGTTATTTACTACAGCTCCTTTGTTATGAGCATTTCCATACATAGAAGCTGACATAGTTATATGTTTTTCATTTTTAGCACAAGACTCTACTGCCTTTAAATCAAAACATTGTACATCTAGTAAACTTTGGAATAATCCTTCTTCAAACATATCTACAATATAACCAGTTATTCCACCAGATGCAAAGCTACCTTTGATTTCATTCTTATTCATATATTCTCTAAGCTCTGCAGCTACAGCTAGAGATATTCCTCCAGCTCCTGTTTGAAATGACATACCTTCTTTAACTAGTCCTGAAGCTATCATAGTATCTAAAGCATTCTTTGCAATTTTAAGGCCTATAGGATCCTTGGTAATTTGTGTAGTTCCTGATACTATTCCTGCCGGATTTCCTATGGAATCTACCTTAACTACATAATCTACATAAACTTGGTTTATTTCCATTGGGAAGTTTGGATATGGCACTAAGTTGTCTGTAATAGCTATTACAGTGTCTGCATATTCTGCATCAGAAACTGCATATCCTAAAGCGCCACAAGCAGATTTGCCAGTAAGTCCATTTATATTACCATACATATCACTAGAAGGTGCTGCTAAAAAGGCTATATCGATATGTAAATCTCCACTTTCAATAGCTCTTGATCTTCCACCATGGGTATGCATTATAGCTGGATATTTTAATTTTCCCTGTGATATAGCATCTGCTACAGGTCCTGATATATAATTTGCATATATTTTAGATACAGTACCATCTTCAATATAAGCAACTAGCGGCTTATGAGTTGGAAATATAGAACTTGCTGCCACAGTTAAATTCTTTATTCCTCTTTTAGCCATAGATTCTACAACCATGTTAAGAATATAATCCCCATTTCTTAAGTGATGGTGAAAAGATATACACATTCCATCCCTAATTTCCACTTTATCTAAAACTTCTTCTAAAGAATTTACTAACTTTGCATCTCCAGGAACTACAGGTTTAATCTTTGCTGACACCTTTTTTAAAGGATTCATATTTTTAAAAGCACCTTCAAAAATCTTTACATTTCCATATCCATCTATATACTCCGGAATTTCTCTTCCTAATACATTCTTCATATTATTATCACCTCAATCCCCTCATTAAATAAGGCCTAGTTTTTTACTTAATTCCACAGTGGTTTTTGCTCTATTTATAACTGGTGCATCTACCATTTTACCATCTAGAGAAAATACTCCCTTACCTTCTCTTTCAGCTTCTTCCATAGCATCTAATACCCTTTGAGCATGGATTATCTCCGCTTTAGTTGGAGCATATACTTGGTGTATTGTATCAATTTGTCTTGGATTAATTGATGCTTTGCCAGTCATTCCAAGGGATTTTGCAAGTAGAATATCCTTTTCTAATCCTCCAAAGTCATTAGTATCTGTAAATGGAGTATCAATAGCCCCTACTCTCATAGCCTTGCAAGCCACAGCTACCCTGTTTCTAGCATAAAATATTTCACTGCCTTCTTTAGTTCTCTTAATTCCCATATCAGAAGTTAAATCTTCTCCACCTAAAAGAACTGCTACTATTCTGTCTGATGATTTTATAATGGTATATACATTTTCAACACCATAAGCACTTTCCACTATTGGTATTAACTTTATAGATTTGTCTTCAAAGCCTTCTTCTTTTTCTATTTTTTCAAGTCTTCTACTAATCTCTATAAGTTCATCTTCCGTTGCCTTTGGAACCATTAGTGCATCTGGCTTAACTCTTCCAATAACTTCTATATCTTCACTTGAAAATTCTGTAGTAAGTGGATTTATTCTAACTACCACCTCTACTCCACTATAATCAACATTTTTAATCGCTTCTCTAACAAGAATTCTAGCACTATCTTTTTCTGTAAGACTTACTGCATCCTCTAAATCAAGAATTATAGAATCTGAACCTAAGATTGCAGCATCTTGTAACATTCCTGGATTATTTCCAGGCATAAAAAGCATAGTTCTTCTTAATTTCATATTTATACCCCCTACTGCGCTCTTTTTACTGCAGTTTCAATTCTAGCTCTTATTGTATAATCAAGAGCCCCTTTATCTTGAGCTTTAACAATGGCATTTTTTACTTGTAAAGTATCTAAAGTCTCTCTAATAGCTCTTTCTATTTCTGCTCCAAATTGTTTCATAACCATACTCTCAAGTTCTATAGCTATTCCGCCCTCTTCGTTAGGCATGATTATAACGTATATATCATTGGACTCTAGGGTTCCAGCCTTTGAAATTTTATTAATTTCCATCTAAATCACCTCTACCTATAAAACTTATTTTTTACTATTTAAGTAAGCTTCTCTACCTACTTCATATAAATTATTCCCTTCTGAATCTATTACTACAACTATAGGTAAATCCTCTACTTCAAGTCTTCTTATAGCTTCAGCTCCTAAATCTTCATAAGTCACTATTTCTGCTTTCTTTACGCATTTACCAATAAGAGCTGCAGCTCCACCTATAGCTCCAAAGTATACAGCTTTATTCTTTTTCATAGATTCTATTACTTCAGCATTTCTTAATCCTTTACCAATCATCCCTCTTAAACCATGGTCTAAAAGTGCTGGTGTATATGCATCCATTCTATAACTAGTAGTTGGTCCTGCTGAACCTATTGCCATTCCTTCCTTTGCTGGAGTTGGCCCTACATAATATATAACAGCATCCTTTACATCTATAGGAAGTTCTTCTCCTTTTTCTAAAAGTTCTGCAAGCCTCTTATGAGCAGCATCCCTGCCTGTATATATAACTCCACTTAATAAAACACTGTCTCCAGCTTTTAAATCTTTTACCTTTTCTTCTGTTAGTGGTGTAGTTATTCTCTTTTCCATAAACCTTACCCCCTAATTATAGCTCTATTTCTGCATGTCTTGTAGCATGACAATTAATATTTACAGCTACTGGAAGGCCTGCAATATGAGTTGGATATGTTTCTATATTTACAGCTAATGCTGTTGTTTTCCCCCCAAATCCTTGAGGCCCTATACCTAGTTCATTTATCATAGTTACTAGTTCCTCTTCTAACTCTGCGTAGAATGGATTTTCATTTCTTACATCTATGGATCTAATAAGTGCTTTTTTAGCAATTGTTGCTGCCTTATCAAAGGTTCCTCCAATTCCTACTCCAACAATTATTGGTGGACATGGATTTGGACCTGCTTCCTTAACTACTTTTATTATAAAATCTTTAACACCTTGAAGTCCATCAGAAGGTTTTAACATTTTTATTTGACTCATATTTTCAGAACCAAATCCTTTAGGTGCTACAGTGATTTTTAGCTTATCTCCTGGAACTATATTATAGTAGATCATAGCTGGAGTATTATCCTTTGTATTTACTCTATCTAAAGGATCCTTAACTACAGATTTCCTTAAGTAGCCATCCTTATATCCTTGTCTAACACCTTCATTTATTGCATCTTCTAGTGCTCCTCCAACTACCTGAACCTCTTGACCTATTTCTATAAATACACATGCCACACCAGTATCTTGACACATAGGCATATCTTCATTTTTAGCTATATCAGCATTGATTAATATTTTGTTTAATATTCCCTTTGCAATACCCCAATCTTCTTCCTCATGAGATTTTATAAGTCTGTTTTTAATATCACTACCTAGATAGTAATTTGCATCTATACATAATTTTCTTATAGCTTCTGTTATCTGTGAAACTTTAATTTCTCTCATATATAATCCTCCTAAACTCATTGATTAAATATATTATTTCAATATTAATTCACTAATACAGTTTAATTTAAATTCCATGAATAATATATCTCATTTTTATAATTATTATAAGTAAAAAGGCAGTTTTAATTAAACCGCCTTTTTACTATATACCTAATGTATTATTTATTTCTTCTATTTACTAAGGCAACAACCCTATTCATTTCATTGTTCACTATCATGTAACCTTCATCAACACCCATACCTGGCTTAGCTAAGCATTGGTCTGCTCCACAAGCCATAGCAATGTTAGTGCAAACTTCTGCTGATCTATTTGTTTCGTTACATGTTCCTCCACAGTAAGCTCCAACCTTTTTCTTCTTACAATACAATATAGCTTCTATTGTATTATTTACTCCTCCAAGATCTGGAGTTTTTATTTGAAGCATATGTCCTGAGTTGTTATCTGCAAAGAATGCTACGTCTTCATAAGTATTACACCATTCATCTGCAACTAATTCTACATTGATATTTCTATTATCAAGTTCATCTGTTAACTCTTTTAATGCTTCCATTTGTCTTTCTCTATGCTCTACATCCATTGGTCCTTCTATTCTTAATTTAAATGGTTTAGCAGCCTCTTCCAATGTTGCTATGTAGTCTGCCATTGCTTTTGTATCACAATCAAATGCAACTCCTATAGTTCCATAAACATCTATATGGAATATTGGGTTATAGTCTTCACTAGTTCTTAATTTTAAAACTCTATCACTTAACCATTTAACATATTCAAGAAGCTTTTCGCCCTTTAAGCCTAATTTCTCTTCTACATTGTTTATTAAAGCATGAGGTAAAACATCTGCTCCCTTGATAATCATCTTATCAGCGTTGTTGTATCTGTCATCTCCTGATTGAGTAAATATAGGAATTCTATTAATTTCTACTCCAGTATTATATTCATCTCTTACAACTTCAGCCATAGTAACTTTTTTAGCTTTTGCTACACCATCAAGGATAGCTTGAGTTACTCCATATCTTATAGCTGTATGAAGTCTTTTTCCATTTACCAACATTTTATCAAATTCTTCAGCTAAACATTTAAAGTTAGTTAATTCTCTACCTATAAGTTTTGGTGCTATTTCCTTTTCTATAACTGGTATGAAATCTTTAGCTAAGAATAATGGATCACGTCCACCTGCTCCTGAATATTGAACAGCTGCACAATCACCGTGTGCTACTTGACCATCTTCAAGTATTAACATTACAGATATAGATTCTCCTGCTTGTCTTATAGATGTAAATCCTTCAGTTACTGGCTCTCCAATATAAGTAAATCCATCATGACCAGCTCCAGCTTTTATTGCTCTTTGGTCATCAAAATAAAATCCAGTTCTTCCTGCAGAACATACTACATCAACAATTTTCATTTAAATACACCTTGCTTTCTATAATTTAAGAATTTTATATTAGTTTATTGTTAGCTTATAAATTATAAATGTTATTTTTCTGGTCTTCCAACAAGCTTTCCTTTTCCTACAGCAAATATATCATCTATTGTCATTTGGAATCCAACTGGACGATTTTCGTATTTTCCTCTTTCGTCTAGCTTCTTCATATTGAAAGCTTTAAGCTCTGCTGTAAATGGAACATTTCCAAATTTAAGATATCTTACTGCTCCATTATTATCTCTTGCAGGCATCATTTTACCAGCGTTATATTTACTTGGTGCAAATGGAATATCTATAACTCCCATATCAAAGCCTTTAACAGCACCTTTCGCTAAGTCACCATTTCCTACTTCGTATAACTTATCTACCATGCATCTTGTTTCAGCTTTAATTATAGCAATTTCAGTTCTAAGTTCATCAGATAAGTGCATTTGTTGACCTTTTAATAAGTTTAAAGTCATTTTAGTTGCTCTTATACCTTGAGCATTTGCTTCTTTAGTTGGTATGCCTATAGCTTCATGTGGGGTTTTAACTATAACTTTTGTAGCTCCTGCTAATGCTGCAGCTGCTGCTCCAGTAGATATAACACCAAAAGCCTTAGCTTCATCAGCTGGGAAGCCTCCCATCCATTGATGGAATACTGTTGTTAGGTAAACATCACCATAACCATAAGCTCTTAAGTAATCGCTACATTGCTCTTCAAGAGCTCTAATTGCTGCTACGTCTTGTATTAAGTTACCACACTGACCATATCCAACAGTAATATTCTTAACACCTTGTTCTGCTGCAAGTAGTGCTTCTACTATTGCAACTGCATTAGATGTACTTGGTGGTACTAAAGTTCCTGTTAATGGACCAAATGGCTCTCTATTAATAGATATACCTTGCTCTTCATAGAAACCTACTAATCTATCACAATATTGCCAATCAAGAATAGTTTTTTCTAGAGTAACACTTTTAGCATATGGTATATTATATGATATACCGCCACCTTCATTTGATGTCCAACCTGATGCATGAGTAATTTCTGCAAGTAATCTACCATCTGGAGTACCGTGTCTTGATTCTAATGGTAAGTTAACAGATTCAAATACTTGTCTACATCCTTTAACCCCGTGGTTAACCCCTGGAAATCCATTTAAAAGTGATCTTCTAGCTTTTATACTTTCTTGTATCCCAACTTCACATTCTTCATATCTATTTTGTCTTGTGTAACTATCTATTGTTGATGGTAAAAGATCCGCTCCACCTTCTTTGTCTAAGTAGTTTAGTAATTCTATGTGGCTATCTAATAAAGCTACACCGGCCCTAGGTTGAGCTAATGTTATGCCCGCTTCCTTTGCTTCCATTAATTTTTTAGCAAAGTTCTTGTGTGCTGGAATTTTTTTGTTGTAGTCTATAGCCTCCTGTAAATCTACTTCTTTACCTGTTGGCCATTGTGCTAAAACCTCTTCTCTTATCTTAAAAAACTCTTCCTCGGTCCACTTTTTGTTTTTTAGTTCCACTTTAATTTACCTCCTAGTAATTTACACTTCCACTAAATATTTTTTCATTATTCTTATTGCTTTGTCAGGATAATCCTGAGCTAACAGACCCATTGATGATAATATATAAGTTTTATCTACTAAAGTTTTTGGATTTCTAGGTCTTAAAGAAGTAGCATTTTCTTTATTAAAGGTTCCTGCTTTCAATATTTCACCTGGATGTTCGCTATGAACTAAAACGCCACCTGTACCAATCATATATTTTACATCCATAAGATCTTTTCCTAATTGATTATATACAGCTCCCATTGGAGTATATATGCATTCAACAGTGCCGCAGTGTCTTTCCATAGAAAGTTCCGTAGCTGCCTTTGCCATAGCTTCATCAAATTTTATATCTTCATCTGTTTCAGGTACCATTTTAATATTGCTATTCCTATATTTACATCTTTCTTCAATTTGTACTTTTCTATCTTTATCATTTAAATATGCTCTAAGCTTTCTACTACCTGCAGCTTCCCAAAGAGACACAGCTGAATATCTCATACCTAAGTCACCTTCTACAGTTCTTTTTGCAAAAGGTTCCTCTAACCCCTTCATATTTACTCCACCCTTTGTAGGCTCTCCATATCCTATAGAGTGTACATCAGTAGTAGCTCCACCTATATCAACAATGATTAAGTCTCCAATACCTTCTTCTTCATCAGTGCCTTCTCCCAACACTCTAGCTGCTTTAAGTACAGCTGCTGGTGTAGGCATTAGTATACCATTTATATAATTTTCTGCGTTGGATAGTCCTTTTGCATCAGTTATCCTATCCATAAATACTTTTCTTATTTCTTCTCTTGCTGGTTCCACATTTAAAGCATTTAATTGAGGCATAACATTTTCTGTTATGCTGAAATAGAATCCAGCTTTTTGAAATATTTCTTTTATCTCATCATTAGCACTTTTGTTTCCAGCAACAACTATAGGAAGATTAACATCTAAATCTACTAGCATCTTTGCGTTATGTAGAATACATTGTTTATTTCCTCCATTAGTACCACCTGCTAAAAGAACTATATCTACATCAGAATTTTTTATCTCTAATACTTCGTCCTTAGTTAATTCATAACTATATACCTTTATAACTCGAGCTCCTGCTCCTAAAGCAGCTCTCTTAGCAGCTTCTGCTGTAAGATCTGGCACAAGCCCAATTGCAACCATCTTTAAGCCTCCAGCTGCAGATGAACAAGCAAGTTTTTCAACAAAATTTACTTCTTTACCTTCTAGCTTATTCATTAGCTTATCATGAGCTTTATTAAATCCTATCATTATATCATCTTCGATAGTTGTTATGTCCTTGGCTGTAGCTAATATTTCTTCATTATCTATATCTACTGCAGTCAATTTGGTATAAGTACTACCAAAGTCTAAAAGTAAATATGCATTCATTTAAATCACTCCAGCTCTCTATTAAAACTCCAAGTAAAATCTACTTTAGTTAGTTAGTTAGTTTATGTGCTTCTGTCTATTCTATTCCTAAATCTTCTTTTAAGTCATGTATAGTAGTGTCTATACTTGTTCCTGGTGGATAAACTCTATTAAAGCCCATTGCTTTAAATCTTGAATAAACATCATCCCAATCTTGTTTACCTACAACTATGTTACCACCAACATAGATAAGGATATCTTTTAATCCTGATTCATCACACTTTTCTCTTAAGCCCCTACAGTCAATCTCTCCATGTCCATAAAGAGAAGAAACAATTATTGCATCAGCATTTGTTTCCACTGCAGCATTTATAAAGTCTTCTTGTGGTGATAGCACACCAATATTGATAACCTCAAACCCTGCTTCTGTTAATGCATAATCCATGATTTTGTTACCTACAGCATGACAATCTGCTCCAATAACACCAAGAACTAATGTCTTCTTTTCCATTTTTAATTCCTCCTGAATTAATTTTTTTGATACTTTAATTCTACAATTTTTGACTTAAGTGCCTTCACTGATGTAGAGTCTAATTTGTAAGAAAATTCTATAAGCTCTTTATTTTCATGATTAAGCTTACAAACATCCTTATATCTACCTGGAGTTACTATTAGTACCTCCGATTCATCAATTATGTGTTTTAACTTAGCTTCTTCAGCCATACTAAAATACTCAACTGATAAATCTGAAAGACCCGCATTATCAAGTGCTGACTTAATTTTAAATATAAACTCTTCAGATAAACAAATGAAAGTAAATTTTGTTCCTGAAGGATGTCTAGCGATTCTTACAATGGATTCTAGATTAGGGCTTACTGCTACTCCTAGTATTTCCTTGTTAAAGCCTTTTAAAAATCCATCTACATCATTCACATGATTGAAAGGTGATATAATTACTTCACAAGTCGAAAGCTTGTCCTTTGTGTCGTCACTCATTTTTTCTAAGTCCGTTAAAGTAAATGGTATCGTATTCATACTTGTTATTGATGTTATTTCTTTACTAAACATTCTCGCTTGCTCAATATTACATTCTACAAATGCTGAAGTAACTTTATTCATAACATCCTTTTTCTCACTAACCCTATTTGTTACTATATCTAAAAAATCATCTGGATCTATACCACATTCTAAAGCTTCTTCTAGAGCTAAATCCACAAACTTATTTATCTTCCTCCTGCTATCATAACTTTGCCATGATACTACTTCTTCTGCTACAAAAGTTCCTTTTCCTCGAATAGATTTTAATACTCCCTTAGCTTCTAGTTCATTATAGGCAGCGCTAATGGTATTTCTACTAACAACTAACTCTTGAGACAATTCTCTTTCTGTCGGCATTTTACTTCCAACTCTCAAAGTTCCATCTTTTATAAGATGCATTATTTGTTTTTTTACTTGGATATAGAGAGGTATCCCATTTTTTTTATCAATTGTAATGTTCAAAATCTCATCTCCTGACCCTTTGGACCAATGGCTTAATCCAATCCTTAATCATAATATCATATGGACTAATCATTTGCAATTTCACATTATTGTATATTCTATAAAGAGCCCACCTTTTATAGAAAAAGTAGGCTCTTATCTTTAATTTGCTCCTTCTTTCAAGTAAATGCTTATAGATTCGGCTAATGCATCTGCAATTTTCTTTTGATATTCTTCATCCTTTAACTTTTGATATTCTTCAGGATTACTTAGAAATCCGCACTCTACAATAACTCCTGCCATATTATCATTTCCTCTCAGTACTTTATATTGAGTGCCTGCAGCCTTTGCTTTCCTCTTATTGGACTGGTCCAATTTATCTTTTAATGTACCTTGTATGATATTTGCTAATCTTTCGCTTCCTTCATAATTTGAGTACCATACTTGAGCACCCTTACAATATGATTCTGGAAATGTATTTAAATGTATACTAACAAATATGTCGCACTTTGTTTCTTCCTTCAAACTTACTCTTTTATTCAAGTCCTCATATTTTTTCTCCTTTACTGATTTTCCTTCAGTATAAAGTCCTACATCCTCTGTTCTTGTAAATTCAACCTTATATCCTTGACTTTTTAAATTTGCACCTAAGAGCAGTCCAATATTTAGGTTTATATCCTTTTCTGTAGTTCCATCTTTAGATGAAGCACCTCCATCTATTCCTCCGTGTCCTGGATCAATTAGTATTACTTTATTTTTTTCTTGTTCTGATTCAGCATTTTTATAAGTTGTAACCACCTTGTTTACATTAATTACAGACATGCATATGAATCCTAAAATAATTACTATAAGTATTGATATTAATTTAGTGTTCTTAATGGTTTCCCCCACCTTTTTTTATTACTCTGTAATTATACTTATTCATAAATTCATACTATTATTCTTTTACCTATATAATAAAAACCTTTTGGATACATATTATCCAAAAGGTTTTACATAAGCTATAAAATACTATTAATTCTAATTTTCATATATTATTTCAGCTATATTTATTGAGTGATCACCTATTCTTTCTAAATTACTTATCAAGTCCAAGAAAATTGTTCCCACTACAGCATTACATACACCAGTGTTTAATCTCTTTATGTGTGATGCTCTTAGTTCTTTTTCTAGAGAGTCTATTCTTTCTTCTATTCCCCTTATCCCTGCTGCTTTTTCTCTATTATAACTTTTAAAACACTCTATACTCATTTCTACTGCACTTATAGTATAGTCAAACATACCTTTTATTTCATTCATAGCATCTGGAGAAAAATTTAATCTTTTTGTGATTCTCTCACTAGCAAGATCTGCAATATTCTCTGCATGATCTCCTATACGCTCAATATCATTTACCACATGGAAATATGCAGCTAGTTCTGCTCTCTGTTCATCACCTAAATCTGAGTTAGATAACTTAACTAAATATCTTGTTATATCATGTTCTAATAGATTAATTATCTTTTCATTATTATATGCTACCTTTATTAGCTCTTCATCGCCTTGTAAAAAAGAATTCATAGCTACTTTTAAATTTTCCTTTGCCTTCTCACCCATTCTCACTATTTCATTAGTTGTTTGCCCAAAAGCTATTGCTGGAGTCTCTAGCAATCTTTCGTCTATATATTTTACACCTGGTACATCTTTTTCATCTTCACCAGGAATTATCTTATTAACAAATGCAACAAGATATTTAATTAAAGGAAGTAATAGTAATGTATTTACCACATTAAATATAGTGTGAGCATTTGCTATTTGTCTTGGTATAGCTTCTACTCCTGAATTGGGACTTATTGCTAAAACTATATTTGCTAAGAATGAAACTGGTATAATTAAGAATATAACAGCTCCTATAAGGTTAAATAACAAATGAATTACCGCTGCTTTTTTTGCCGTTATTGAAGTTCCTATGCTAGATATTAATGCTGTTACACATGTACCAATGTTATTACCTAATAATATTGGTATTGCTACTGTTAATGGTAAGCTTCCTGTAGATGCTAATGCTACCAGTATACCAGTAGAAGCTGATGAACTTTGAAGAACAGCTGTCATCATCATTCCTATTAAAAGCCCTAATATAGTATGTCCTTCTAATTTTAGTATTAAATTTGTAAAGAATACTGAGTCCTTAAGCGGTGACATTGCACTTGACATAAGTTTTAATCCTAAAAATAATATACCAAATCCAAGAATAATTTGACCCACTTCTTTTACTTTTCTTTTGTTGCAAAAAAGTATCATAACTGCACCAATGGCTAAAAATACAGGTGCAAAAGCATCAAATTTAAATGTTATTAATTGGGCTGTTATTGTAGTACCAATATTAGCTCCCATTATAACAGATGTTGCTTGATATAAATTCATAAGTCCTGCATTAACAAATCCAACAACCATTACTGTAGTAGCACTACTACTTTGAATAATAGCAGTGACAATGGTACCTGTTAGCACACCTTTCACTGGATTAGATGTTATCCTGTCAAAAATACCCTTCAGTTTATCTCCTGCTGCATTTTCAAGACCATCCCCCATAAGCTTCATCCCATATAGAAAAAGTCCTAATCCTCCTAAAAGGTTAATAATCAAAAATATGATATTATACATCAATTTACCTCCTACAATAAATCTCATTCAACAATATGTACTTTTTCTTTGTCCATTAAAATTCCATACTAATAATACACTATAATCAAAAATATGTTAATACTTATTTACATATTTAACATGAATTTAACATAGCTTTTTATAAGTATATTAAGTAATGTTATAATTTAAACTTCACTAATGATTATATATAAAATGGGTTTACCTAAAAAAAATTACACAATATAAAAATAAGGAGTATATANNTATATACTCCTTATTTTTATATAACATACAGTTGTATGTACAAATACTATCTTTTTGAGAATTGAGAAGCTCTTCTTGCTTTTTTAAGACCGTATTTCTTTCTTTCTTTCATTCTTGGGTCTCTTGTTAAGAATCCAGCTTTCTTAAGTTCTGGTCTTAAGCTCTCATCAGCTTTTAATAAAGCTCTTGATATTCCGTGTCTGATAGCTCCAGCTTGACCTGTGTATCCACCACCGTGTACATTAACTAAAACGTCAAATTTGTCTTTAGTTCCTGTTAATACTAATGGTTGGTTAACTATGAATTTTAATGTATCTAATCCAAAGTAGTTATCCATATCTCTTTTATTTATTACAACTTTACCTTCACCAGGTACAAGTCTTACTCTAGCAACTGATTTCTTTCTTCTACCTGTTCCAAAATGTTGAACTTTTGCCATTATTTATTCCTCCTTACAATACTATATTAGTATTTTAATTCTAATACTTCTGGTTTTTGAGCATGATTTTTGTGCTCTGGTCCTCTGTAAACTGTTAGCTTCTTAGCCATTTGTCTTCCAAGAACTCCTTTTGGAAGCATTCTTCTTACAGCTTCTTCAAATACGAATTCTGGTTTCTTAGCTAATGCTTCTCTGTAAGGGATCTCTTTTAATCCGCCTGGGTATAATGAGTGATGTCTTAACATTTTTTGATCTAATTTCTTTCCTGTTAAAACAATTTTCTCTGCATTTACAACTATTACGTGATCTCCAGTATCTACATTTGGAGTAAATTCTGGTTTATTTTTACCTCTTAATATAGAAGCTATTTGACTTGCAGCTCTACCTAAAGTCATTCCTTCAACGTCTACTACATACCATTTTCTTTGTATTTCACTTGGTTTAGCTAAGTATGATTTCATCTTACTACCTCCCTGATTTTTAACAATTATAATTCTATGGATAAAGATCCGGGGCTAATGGATCTTACACACAAATATTTATTATACGAACAAAATTCATTATAATACAATTTCCCGGGTGTGTCAATGATTTTTACTATTATTAATAATAAACTTCAATTAAACACAAACCTTGGGGTGAACATGTTTTGCCTGCTTTTTTTCGATCTCTACTTAATATTATTTTAGGTATATCTTCTGCTTTTATTTTTCCATTTCCTGCATCTATAAGCGTTCCTATCATAATTCTTGCCATATTATATAAAAATCCATCAGCAGCTATATATACTTTGATATAGTGTTCGTTCTTAACTATATCAACTTTACTAATAGTTCTTGTAGTCGTTTTAACCGTACTTCCAATATTCCTAAAAGCCTCAAAATCATGAGTTCCTATAAAAAATTTTGCAGCATCCTTCATTTTCTCTATATCTAAACTCTTTTTATAGTGATATGAAAAATTTCTACATATGGGCATTCTTACTTCTGTATTTAGTATTGTATAGCAATACATCTTCCCTTTCGAATCATATCTAGCATGAAAATCATCATGAACTTGTGAGGACTTAATTACAGATATATCTTCTGGTAATACATGATTTAATGCTTCTCTAAACTTTTCTACAGGAATATTACTACTAGTCTTAAAATTACACACATATCCTTTAGCATGGACTTTACTATCGGTTCTGCTACAACCAATCACTTCAACTTTTTCCCCAGTGATCTTAGAGATTGCATTCTCAACTGTTCCTTGAACGGTTTCTCCCTTAGGCTGTTTTTGCCAACCCATATAATTAGTCCCATCATATTCTAGTATTAACTTAATGTTTTTCATATATATATCCCTTTATTCTACTACATCTAAAATCTCATATATATAACTATTATAGTTAATGCAGACATAACAATCATTCCTACATAATCTCTCGAAGTTACTTTCAATATCTTCATTCTAGTTCGGCCTTCTCCACCTCTATAGCATCTAGCTTCCATTGCCATTGCTAACTCATCAGCTCTTCTAAAGGAGCTAATAAATAGCGGTACAAGTAGTGGTATAAGACTTTTAGCTCTATTAACTATACTTCCACTTTCAAAATCTGCACCTCTTGCCTTTTGAGCCTTCATTATTTTATCAGTCTCATCCATTAAAGTAGGTATAAATCGTAGTGCTATAGTCATCATCATAGCAAGTTCATGAGCTGGTACACCAATTTTCTTAAATGGTCCTAGTAATTTTTCTATTCCATCAGTAAGTTCTATTGGTGATGTAGTTAATGTTAATAGAGATGTTCCTATAATAAGAAAAGTAAGTCTTAGTATCATAAATATAGCTGTTACTATACCTTCTTTGTATATTTTAATAAATCCCCATTGCCATAATAATACGTTACCTCTAGTTAAAAACACATTAAATAGTGCCGTTATTATCATTAATATAAATATAGGCTTTAATCCCTTATATATATATCTAAATTGAATCTTAGATACAATTATAGCCATCATTGTAAATATAAAAATAACAATATATCCTGAGAACTCTTTTATTAAAAATAAGTCTATTATAAAGAGTAAGGAAAATAGTATTTTTACCCTAGCATCTAATTTATGGACAAATGACTCTCCAGGTATATATTGGCCTATGGTAATATCTTTAATCATATTTACTCCTCCATAACTTTATAAAAGAGCCTAGTTTTTTGCTAGTATCTTAAGTAACTCTTTTTTAGCTTGTTCTAATGTGAAAATATCATCAGGTAATTCAAATCCAACCCTTCTCAATTCTCGCATAAGATATGTTACCTGCGGAACTGCAAGACCTACATTTTCTAATGTATCTACTTCTTTAAATATTTCTTGTGGTGTACCATCTAATACACATTTTCCTTCATCCATTACCAATATACGGTCTGCAACCTTTGCCACATCCTCCATGCTATGAGATACAAGAATAATAGTCATGTTATAAGATTTATGAAGCTTATATAGCTCTCCTAGAATTTCATCTCTCCCCTTAGGATCTAATCCAGCTGTTGGTTCATCTAGTATTAAAACCCTTGGTTCCATAGCTACAACTCCAGCTATTGCTACTCTTCTTTTTTGTCCTCCACTTAGGTCAAATGGAGATTTATTTCTGTAAGTTTCATAGTCTAAACCTACCATGTCCATGGCTCTTTTAGTTCTTTCTAAAGCTTCCTCATCATTAAGCCCTAAATTCTTAGGTCCAAACATTATGTCCTTTTCTATTGTTTCCTCAAAAAGTTGATACTCTGCATATTGGAATACTAATCCAACTTTTTTTCTTATGTCCGTAAGCTTAACTCCACTAGCAGTAATATCTACACCATCAACAAATATTTTTCCTTGGTTAGGTTTTAATAACCCGTTCATGTGTTGTATCAAAGTAGATTTACCTGAGCCTGTATGTCCAATGAGGGCTACAAATTCACCATCATTTATATTCACATTAACATTACTAAGGGCAACCTTTTCAAAGGGAGTTTTAGCCATATATATATGAGTTAAATTTTCTATTTTAATTGACATAATTCTCTCACCATCTCATCTATAGTTAATATATCCGATTTTATATTAACACCTGATTTATTTAATTCATAAGCCAATTCTGTCATTTGTGGTACATCCAAACCTAAGTTTTTCATAATTTCTACATTTTGAAATACTTCTCTTGGCTTTCCTTCTACTATAACTTTTCCTGAATCCATAACATATATCTTATCTGCTTCAACAGCTTCTTCCATAAAGTGTGTTATGTATACTATTGTGATCCCATTGTTTTTATTTAAATCCATTATCGTATTTATAACTTCTTTTCTTCCAGATGGATCAAGCATGGCTGTTGGCTCATCTAATACTATGCATTCAGGCATCATAGCTAATATACCAGCAATAGCTACACGTTGCTTTTGACCCCCAGATAGAAGATGTGGTCCATGTTTTTTATAATCATACATGTTTACTCTCTTAAGTGACTCGTCTACTCTTCTTCTTATCTCCTTAGGTTCTACGCCTAAATTTTCTGGTCCAAAAGCTACATCCTCTTCTACTATAGTTGCAACAATTTGGTTATCAGGGTTTTGAAAAACCATACCCGCTTTACTTCTTACATTCCATATGTTTTCTTCTTTGCTAGTATCATATCCAGACACACTAATTTTGCCCTCTGTTGGAATTAAGAGTGCATTTATATGTTTTGCAAAAGTAGATTTTCCTGATCCATTATGACCTAATACAACTACAAACTCACCCTTATTAATGGTAATATTAACACCATCTATAGCCAATTTTATATTACCTTCACTATCCGGAGGATAAGTATATCTCAAGTTTTCACTAATAACTTCCGGTACTTTTTCACTGGATGAATTTAAATTATCTATTTTATTAATTTCATTAAGCTTTTCAATTTGATTATCTCTAGAATTTATATTAGTTTCCATCAATTATCCCTCCATTAGAGAGTTACTATCTAATACTCAATTTTATAACAAAACGGGGACTAAGTTAGCCTTACTTAATCCCCTTGAATTATTATACTAATTCTAATACAACAACCTCTGCTCCGTCGCCTCTTCTAGGTCCCATTTTCATTATTCTAGTGTATCCACCATTTCTTTCAGCGTATTTTGGAGCTACGTTATCAAATAAATTCTTAACAACATCCTCTTCTGTAACAAATGCAAGCACTTGTCTTCTAGCATGAAGATCTCCTCTTTTAGCTAAAGTTATCATTTTCTCAGCTAATCTTTTAGTTTCTTTTGCTCTAGCTTCAGTTGTTTCAATTCTACCGTGCTTTAAGAAACTAGTCGTAAGATTTCTAAGCATTGCCATTCTTTGATCAGTTGGACGTCCTAACTTACGTTGCTGTGCCATCTCTATACCTCCTTACTCCTCGCTAGGTTTGAATCCCAATCCTAAGCCTTCAAGTTTTTGCTCAACCTCTTCAAGAGATTTCTTTCCTAGGTTTCTTACCTTCATCATATCATCCATTGATTTTTCTGTTAACTCTTGAACAGTATTAATACCAGCTCTCTTTAAGCAATTAAAGCTTCTAACAGATAAATCTAGTTCTTCTATAGTCATTTCTAGAACTTTTTCTTTCTTATCTTCTTCTTTTTCTATCATTATTTCAACATTATCTGCATGATCAGTTAATGTCATAAATAATTTAAAGTGTTCAATAAGAATTTTAGCTGATAAACCAATAGCTTCATCAGGTCTAATAGTTCCATTTGTCCAAATTTCTATAGTTAATTTATCATAATCTGTGATCTGTCCTACTCTTGTATTCTCAACTGTAAAGTTAACTCTTTTAACTGGAGTATATATTGAATCAACAGGTATAGTTGATATTGGCTTATCATCAGTTTTGTTCTTATTTTGAGAAACATAACCTCTACCACTATTAATATTTATCTCCATAAATAACTTTCCACCATCATCTAGCGTAGCAATATGAAGATCCTTATTAACTACTTCAACATCTCCGTCCACTTTAATATCTGCTCCTGTAACTTCACCAGGACCTTCAGCATCAATATATATTGTTCTTGGGCCCTCACCAGACATCTTAAGCGCTAATTCCTTTATATTTAGAATTAACTCAGAAACATCTTCTTTAACTCCATGTATAGTTGAGAATTCGTGTAAAACACCATCAATTTTAATCGAATTAGCAGCAACTCCAGGTAGTGAAGAAAGAAGAATTCTTCTTAATGCATTACCTAAAGTTATTCCATAACCTCTTTCTAATGGTTCAACAACAAATTTGCCATATGTACCATTTTCAGCGGTTTCAACACATTCTATTTTTGGCTTTTCAATTTCTAACATTTATAACCCTCCTTTTAAATTTAGTGGTTTTTTTATATCGAGGGCAACTGATTACATTATTGACTATTTACTGTATAACTCAACGATTAATGTTTCATTAACAGGAACGTCTATGTCTTCTCTTGCTGGTATTGAAGCAACCTTACCTTCAAATGATTCAATATTTCCTTCTAACCAAGTTGGTAGAGTTTTTGGATTTTCAGCAAAAACTTTGAATTTTTCAGAAGATCTGCTTTTTTCTCTAACTGATATAACATCTCCAGCTTTAACAGAGTAAGATGCGATATCTACCTTTTTACCATTTACTAAGAAATGTCCGTGGTTTACTAATTGTCTAGCTTCAACTCTTGAGCTTCCGTATCCTAATCTGTAAACAACGTTATCTAATCTTAATTCTAGGAATTTTAGTAGGTTTTCACCTGTAATTCCTCTTTGCTTTTCAGCTTTCTCATAGTACTTTCTAAATTGTCCTTCTAGAACTCCATATATTCTCTTAGCTTTTTGCTTTTCTCTTAATTGAGTTCCATAGTTTGACATTTTCTTTCTGCTTTGACCGTGTTGACCTGGTGCATAACCTCTTCTAGTAAAAGCGCACTTCTCAGTGAAGCATCTGTCACCTTTAAGGTTAAGCTTAAGACCCTCTCTTCTACAAAGTCTGCATGTAGCGCCTGTGTATCTTGCCATTCATTACACCTCCTGTTAATTAAACTCTTCTTCTTTTTGGTGGTCTACATCCATTGTGTGGAATTGGAGTTACATCTTTGATTAAAGTAACTTCTAATCCTGCAGCTTGAAGTGATCTTATAGCCGCTTCTCTACCTGCTCCTGGACCTTTAACATAAACTTCTATGCTTTTTAAACCATGTTCCATCGCTGCTTTAGCTGCTGTTTCAGCTGCCATCTGAGCTGCAAATGGAGTACTTTTTCTTGAACCTCTAAATCCTAATCCACCAGCACTTGCCCATGACAATGCGTTTCCAGCTGCATCAGTAAGTGTAACGATGGAATTATTGAAAGTAGATTTTATGTGTGCAGCACCGTGCTCAACATTTTTTCTTTCTTTTTTTCTTCTACTTCTAACTTTCTTTTGAGCCATTATATTCCCTCCTTACTATTTCTTCTTGCCTGCTATAGTCTTCTTAGGACCTTTTCTTGTTCTTGCATTAGTCTTAGTCTTTTGACCTCTAACTGTAAGACCTTTTCTATGTCTTATTCCTCTATAACATCCGATTTCTTTAAGTCTCTTTATATCTAAGGCAACTTTTCTTCTAAGATCACCTTCAACCATTAAGCTCTTATTTACATAATCTCTTAATGTATTTACTTCATCTTCAGTTAAATCCTTGATTCTAGTATCAGGATTCACTCCTGTAGCTTCAAGTATTTCATGAGATTTTGGTAGTCCTATACCAAATATATAAGTTAGACCTATCTCAACTCTTTTTTCTTTTGGTAGGTCAATACCTGCAATTCTTGCCATCTACAATCTACACCTCCTAAGTATCACTACTTATTTATTTTTATTAACCTTGTTTTTGTTTATGTTTAGGATTTTCACAGATAACCATTACTCTTCCTTTTCTTTTTATAACTTTACATTTTTCACATATAGGTTTAACTGATGGTCTTACCTTCATAGCTAACCCTCCTTATTACTTATCTCTCCAAGTTATTCTCCCACGAGTCAAATCATATGGAGAAAGTTCTACTGTAACCTTATCTCCTGGTAAAATTCTTATAAAGTTCATTCTTAACTTTCCAGAAATATGAGCAAGTATCTTGTGCCCACTCTCTAATTCAACTTGGAAAGTTGCATTAGGTAGAGTTTCTAAAACGACACCTTGCATTTCAATTATATCATCTTTTGACATAAGGGTAATCAAACCTCCTCTATTATATCCTCAACCTGCAAAAATTTTCTTATTTTAGAATTACTGATCTTTCCATTGGATAAGATAGCACTTCTAATATCTTCAGCCAAAACATTTGTAAAAGATATATGTTTAATTTTCTTTTTCTTCGGCCTATCAATTTTTCTAAGGTCTCCATCTGAAATATAGACATACTCATCGTCTATTATACCAATAATGATAAAGTATTTTCCTTTATCTCTTCCTGATTTTGAATGTACTACCTTACCTAAAAGGCTGTCATCATCCACATTAGTCACCTCATTAGCTCAAAGTTAGTATTTCTACACCTTCATTAGTTATTGCTATAGTATTTTCATAATGGGCAGATAACTTTCCATCACTAGTCACTACAGTCCAACCATCTGGCTTAATTTTAACTTTGTAATTTCCCATGTTTATCATAGGTTCAATTGCAAGTACTACACCGTGTACTAACTTAGGACCTTTACCAGCAGTGCCGTAATTAGGAACTTGTGGGTCTTCATGCATAGAAGTTCCTATGCCGTGTCCAACAAAATCCCTAACCACAGAATATCCAAAACTCTCAGCATGCTTTTGAATAGCTGCTGAAATATCGGTAAGTCTGTTCCCCACTACTGCTTTTTCAATGCCCTTAAAGAAAGATTCTTTAGTGACATCTATTAGATGTTTTGCTTCCTTAGAAATATTCCCTACTGGAAAAGTTCGTGCAGCATCACCATGATAGCCATTAAGTATCGCTCCACAATCAACACTAATTATATCTCCTTCAACTAATACGGTGTCATTCGGGATACCATGTATTACTACATCATTTACTGATGCACATATTGATCCTGGGAATCCTCCATATCCTTTAAAAGAAGGTATAGCTCCTTGTGCTAATATAAACTCTTCAGCAAGTTTATCAATTTCTGCAGTGGTTATTCCTGGTTTTATTACCTTTTGAATCATTGCTAGGGTATCGGCAACAACCTTACCAGCACTCCTCATATATTCTAGTTCTGTATCACTCTTAATATTCATCACTATTTATCGCTCCTAAGATACCACAGATATTCTTAAAAACATCATTAATAGCTTGCGTTCCATCAACCTCTGCTAATAGATTTTTCTCTCTATAGTATTCTATTAACGGTTGTGTTTGTGCATCATATATTTCAAGTCTTTCACTTACTGTCGCTTCATTATCATCTGCTCTTTGTATTACAACGCTACCGCAAACGTCGCATTTTCCATCGTTTTTAGTAGGATTATATTTTACGTGATAACTAGCTCCACAAGTAGTACATACACGTCTTCCTGTCATTCTATCTATAATAAAACCCTTAGGAACTTCAATCAATAAGGCAGTGTCTAGTTTTAAACTCATTTCTTTAAGTAAAACTTCTAAAGCCTCTGCTTGATTTACAGTCCTTGGATAACCATCTAGTAAAAATCCATTTTTGCAGTCATCCTGCTTTAATCTATCTTTAATTAAATCGATAGTTAATTCATCTGGTACTAGATGACCTTTATCTATATATTTTTTAGCTTCAATCCCTAAAGGCGTTGCTTGAGAGATATTATATCTAAAAATATCTCCAGTAGATATGTGTGGTATAGAGTATTTATTACAGATTGACTTTGCCTGAGTTCCTTTTCCGGCTCCAGGAGGACCTAATAAAATAACTCTCACTAGTATCAACTCCAAATTAAAATTTTTATTTAAGGAACCCTTCATAATGTCTCATTACTAGCTGAGATTCTAATTGTTTCATAGTATCTAGAGATACACCAACTAAAATTAGTAAACTAGTTCCACCAAATGAAACTCCCTTAAAATTACTGAATATAGCTGCTAATATAGGCACTATAGCTATAATTCCAGCAAATGTTCCACCTAAAAGGGATATTCTTGTCAAAATCTTCTCTAAGTAAATTTCAGTTTTTTCACCTGGTCTTATACCTGGAATAAATCCTGATGATTTATTCATATTCTCTGCCATCTCATCTGGTTTGAAAGTAATTATGGTATAGAACCAAGCAAAGAATAGTACTAATAAAAAATATGCTACTACATATTTCATAGTATCTTGACGAAATATACTCCAAGAACTCTTATTAACAAATACCGCAAAGGAAGATTCAGGCCATATTTGTGCTATAACCGCTGGAAATTGCATTACTGACATACCAAAGATTATTGCCATAACTCCAGAAGAATTTAATCCTATTGGAATATGTGATGATTGACCTTTTATAACTTTTCTTCCTATTGCTTTACCGGCATATTGCACTGGAATTCTTCGTTCTGCTAAATTTATAACAATTACTGTAATTAATAAAGCTAAAGCTACTGCTACGAATATTACAACCTCTACCGGACTAACTTCTCCTGTTTTAAGAAGCCCTGCTATTTGATAAGCTGTTTGTGGTAGTGAAGATATTATATTTACAAATATAATAACAGAAACACCACTTCCAATTCCATATACTGAAATTTGTTCACCTATCCATACTAACAAGGCTGTACCTGTTGTCATTGTTAGTATTATTAGTAAAAGGCCCATTGAACCTTCTATCAATATAGCTCCTGAGCTTTTAATTAGGGCATATGCTGCATATGCTTGAATAACAGCAAATACTAGAGCTGCATATTTAGTATAGTTCTGTATTTTTTTTCTTCCTTCTTGACCTTCTTTAGAAAGTTGTTCTAAATAAGGAATTGCAATTGTAAGTAATTGAATTATAATCGATGCATTGATATATGGAGTAACACCTAAAGCAAATATACTAAACTTACTAAAAGCCCCTCCTGCAATCATGTCATAGAAACTTAGAAGGGAACCAGAATTACTACTAACTAAAGTTGCAATCTTACTAGCATCCACTCCTGGTACTGGGATAAACACACCCATTCTAAAAATTACCACTATCATTAATGTAAATAGTATTCTTTTTCTTAGCTCAGGAACTCTCCAAGCGTTTCGTAGGGTTGATAACATCTATATCACCTCAACTTTTCCTCCTGCCGCTTCAATCTTCTCTGCTGCAGCTTTGGAAATCTTATTAGCTTTAACAGTTAATTTCTTTTCAATGTTACCATTTCCAAGAATCTTTATCCCATCGTTTACTCTCTTAGCCATTCCAGATTCACGAAGTAACTCTGGAGTAACTACAGTTCCATCCTCAAATATGTTTAGTCTATCTACGTTTATACAAGTATATTCTTTAGCAAATATATTTGTAAATCCTCTCTTAGGTAGTCTTCTATATAAAGGCATTTGACCTCCCTCAAATCCTGGTCTTACACCGCCACCAGATCTTGAGTTTTGTCCTTTTTGACCTTTTCCAGCAGTTTTACCCCAACCTGAACCAGTACCTCTACCGATTCTCTTAGGAGATTTTTTTGCACCTTCTGCAGGTCTTAACTCATGAAGTCTCATATTTACACCTCCTTAGTTTAAGCTTCTTCTACTTTTAGTAGGTAACTTACTTTATTAATCATACCTCTGATCTGAGGAGTCTCCTCGTGCTCAACAGTTTTACCTATTTTTCTTAATCCAAGAGCCTCTACAGTAGCAATATGATCTTTCTTTCTACCAATTAAACTCTTTACTAATGTTAATTTAACTTTAGCCAAGGTTTTCCCCTCCTATCCTAGAATTTCTTCAACAGTTTTGCCTCTAAGTTTTGCAACTTGCTCTGCTGTTCTTAATTTTGATAATCCATCTATAGTTGCGCTAACCATATTTCTTGGGTTATTTGAACCTAATGATTTAGCTCTAACGTCTTTTAATCCTGCAAGCTCAAGTACTGCTCTTGCTGGACCTCCAGCGATAACACCTGTTCCTTCTGAAGCTGGCATTATGTGAACTGTACCAGTTCCAAATTTACCATCTATAGTATGAGGAACTGTAGTTCCATCTAATTCAACTTTAACGATGTTCTTTTTAGCATCTTCGATACCTTTTCTAATTGCTTCTGGTATTTCGATAGATTTTCCCATTCCAACACCAACGTGTCCGTTCTCATCACCAACAACTACTAGTGCGCTGAATCTGAAGTTTCTACCACCTTTAACAACCTTAGCAACTCTGTTTATGTGTACAACTTTCTCTTTAAGATCAAGTGTGCTAGGATCTATTTTCATGTGTGTACCTCCTTTTTTTAGAATTTAAGTCCTGCTTCTCTTGCACCTTCTGCAAGCATTTGTACTCTTCCGTGGTATACATATCCACCTCTATCGAATACAACTTCAGTAATTCCTGCTTCTATTGCTTTTTTAGCTACTACTTCACCAACTAGTTTAGCAGCTTCCTTATTGCTACCAACTTTTAGAGAAAAGTCTTTATCTAAACTAGATGCAGCAACTAATGTTCTTCCAGCAACATCATCTATAATTTGAGCGTATATGTTCTTTTCACTTCTGAACACTGCAAGTCTTGGTCTTTCAGCTGTTCCATGAATTTTCTTACGTACTCTTAAATGACGTCTTTCTCTTGATAGCTTTCTATCAGCTTTATTGAACATGAAATTCTCTCCTTTCTAATAGCTATTATTTACCAGTCTTACCTTCCTTACGTCTGATAACTTCATCAGAGTACTTAATACCCTTTCCTTTGTAAGGCTCAGGTTTTCTCCAAGTTCTTATATCAGCTGCAACTTTACCAACTAATTCCTTGTCGATTCCTTTTACTACTATAGTATTAGCATCTGTTAATTCAAATGTAATTCCATCTACAGCAGCTATTTCAACTGGGTGTGAGAATCCTAGGTTTAAAGTTAATCCCTTACCTTTTGCTGTTGCTCTATATCCAACACCAACTAATTGTAATGTCTTAGCGAAACCATTAGTTACTCCAATTACCATATTATTTAATAATGCTCTAGTTAATCCGTGTAGAGCTCTATGTTCTTTTATATCGCTTGGTCTTGTAACGACCACTTGATTATCCTCTATAGCTATGTTTATATTCTTCACCATTGTTCTAGTTAATTCCCCTTTAGGTCCCTTAACTGTAACAACGTTGTCTGGCGTTACTGTAACAGATACACCAGCTGGTATAGCTATTGGAAGTCTTCCTACTCTTGACATAATCGCACCTCCTTGTTCATAAACTACCAGATGTAGCAGATAACTTCTCCACCTAATCCTAATTTTCTAGCTTCTCTATCAGAAACTAATCCTTTAGAAGTTGATATTATTGCAACTCCTAATCCATTTAAAACTTTAGGGATATCATCCTTACCACTATAAACTCTTAATCCTGGTTTAGATATTCTCTTAAGTCCTGTTATAACTCTCTCTTTATTTTGGCCATATTTCATGCTAAGTCTTAACATTGAAACAGTTCCATCTTGATATTCTTCTATATTTTTAATATATCCTTCTTGAAGCATAATATTTGCTATGCCTTTCTTTATTGTTGAAGAAGGAACTTCTACTATTTCATGTCTAACAATATTTGCATTTCTTACACGTGTTAGCAAATCTGCTATCGGATCAGTCATATTCATTAATTGTGCCTCCTTTCGCTATGATCTGTATATTACCAGCTTGCCTTTTTGCATCCAGGAATTTGTCCTTTATAAGCAAGTTCTCTGAAACATATACGGCAAATACCAAATTTTTTTAAGACAGAATGTGGTCTTCCACATAATCTGCATCTAGAGTATTCTCTAGTTGAATATTTTGGTTCTTTTTTCCATTTTTCTATTAAAGCTTTACGTGCCAAGTCATTCCCTCCTTTTATTGAGCAAATGGCATTCCAAGGAATCTTAATAATTCTCTTGCTTCCTCGTCTGTCTTTGCAGTAGTTACAAATATTATATCCATTCCTCTTACTTTATCAATTTTATCATATTCTATTTCAGGGAATATTAATTGTTCTTTTATTCCTAAAGCATAATTTCCTCTTCCATCAAATGACTTAGTAGGAACGCCTCTGAAGTCTCTAACTCTTGGTAATGCTATATTCATTAATTTGTCCGCAAATTGGAACATCTTATCTTTTCTTAATGTAACTTTACATCCAATTGCCATGTTATCTCTTATTTTAAAGTTGGCAACTGATTTCTTTGCTCTAGTTAATACAGCTTTTTGTCCAGTGATTAATTGCATATCACTTACAGCAGCATCTAAAACTTTAGAGTTATCTTTAGCTTCGCCAACTCCCATATTTATAACTATTTTTTCAAGTCTAGGTACTTGCATTATATTTTTGTATCCGAACTTATCCATCATAGCTGGTATTACTTCACTATTGTATTTCTCTTGTAGTCTTGTAACCATTTGTTAAACCTCCTTTCGCGAATTAAAATGTTTCTCCGCACTTTTTGCAAACTCTAACTTTTGTACCATCATCAAGTACTTTATTGCTTATTCTAGTTACGCTCTTACATTTATCGCAATATAGCATAACTTTTGAGCTGTTAATAGCTGCTTCAAAGTTAACTATTCCACCTTGCATATTTTGTCTGTTTGGTTTTTGATGTTTAGTTACTACGTTAACGCCAGCAACTACAACTTTTCCAGTCTTAGGATAAACAGCTAAAACTTCTCCAGTTTTACCTTTATCTTTTCCAGAGATAACCATAACAGTGTCTTTCTTTCTAACATGAACTTTCATCTTTGCTACCCCCTATCCTATAGTACTTCAGGTGCTAGTGACAATATTTTATTATATTCTTTATCTCTTAGCTCCCTAGCAACAGGTCCGAAGATACGAGTTCCTTTTGGATTCTTATCGTCTTTTATAATAACAGCTGCGTTCTCATCAAATCTGATATAAGTCCCGTCTGCTCTTCTCAAACCTTTAACTGATCTAACAATAACTGCTTTTACTACGTCACCTTTTTTAACAACTCCACCTGGTGTTGCACTTTTAACGCTAGCAACAATTACGTCTCCGATGTTTCCCCATTTTCTTTTGGAACCACCGAGTACTCTAATACACATTATTTCTTTAGCACCAGAGTTATCCGCTACTTTTAATAATGTTTGTTGTTGTATCATGTAAATACCCTCCCTTCAGTTAACTATTTAGCTCTTTCCATGATTTCAACAAGTCTCCATCTCTTATCCTTAGATAATGGTCTTGTTTCCATTATTAATACTCTATCGTTAACTTTTGCTTCATTATTTTCATCATGAGCCTTAAATTTAGTTGTTCTATTAACTGTTTTTCCATATAATGGATGTCTAACTTTAGTTTCAACAGCAACAACAATTGTCTTATCCATTTTGTCAGAAACTACTCTTCCGATTCTACTTTTTCTATTTCCTCTTTCCACAAGATGAACCTCCTTTCAGTATTACTGCTCACAAGCCCTTAATTCTTCTTCTCTAAGGATGGTTTTAATTTGGGCTATAGACTTCTTAACCTGTTTAATTCTCATTGGGTTTTCTAACTGTCCTGTAGCTAACTGAAATCTAAGGTTAAATAATTCTGATTTAAGATCAGATAGTTTTACATTTAAATCTTGAGGAGTACTTTGTCTCAACTCTTTCAATTCATTAGCCTTCATTGATTTCACCACCCATTTCCTCAAAATCTCTTCTAGTAACAAATTTGGTTGTTACTGGTAATTTGTGAGACGCAAGTCTCATAGCTTCTCTAGCAGCTTCTTCAGATACTCCAGATATTTCAAATAATACTCTACCTGGTTTAATTACTGCTACCCAGTACTCTGGTGAACCTTTACCAGATCCCATACGTGTTTCAGCTGGTTTTTCAGTTACTGGCTTATCAGGGAAGATTTTTATCCAAACCTTTCCTCCTCTTTTAACGTATCTATTTATAGCTATTCTGGCAGATTCGATTTGGTTGCTTGTAATCCAACCGCATTCTGTTGCTTGTAAAGCATAATCTCCATAAGCAATGAAGTTACCTCTTGTAGCTTTACCTCTCATTCTACCACGTTGTACCTTACGATGTTTAACTCTTTTAGGCATTAACATGTCAAATTCCTCCTTCCTTACACGTTATTATGAGTTACTTTCTTCCTTCTGAACTTTCTTAGTTGGAAGAACCTCACCTTTATACACCCAAACTTTTACACCAATTTTACCATAGATTGTATTAGCTTCTGTAAATCCATAGTCGATATCAGCTCTTAAAGTTTGTAGTGGGATTGTTCCCTCATGATACTGCTCTGTTCTTGCGATTTCAGCTCCGCCTAATCTTCCTGAACATGCAGTCTTAACTCCTTTAACACCTGTTCTCATAGCTCTTTGAATTGTTTGTTTCATAGCTCTTCTGAAAGATATTCTCTTTTCTAATTGAGCTGCTATGTTTTCAGCCATTAATTGTGCATTGTTTTCTGGTGTTTTAACTTCTACTATGTTAATTAAAACAAATTTATCTTTAACAACTTCTTTTAATGCAACTTTAAGTTCTTCTATACTTTGACCGCCTTTTCCTATAACCATTCCAGGTTTTGCGGTATGTATATTTATTTTAACTCTTTTAGCTGCTCTTTCTATCTCAATTTTAGATATTCCAGCAGTGAATAATCTTTTCTTTATATATTCTCTGATAGCATTATCTTCAACTAAGTTATCTGCAAAATTTTTCTTGTCTGCATACCATTTAGCGTCCCAATCCTTGATAACACCAACTCTTAGGCCGTGTGGATGTACTTTTTGACCCACTCTATATCCCTCCTTCTTATGCTCTTTCTTTAACTACTATAGTTATATGGCTAGTTCTTTTTAAAATTCTGAATGCTCTACCTTGAGCGTGTGGTCTAAACCTCTTTAATGTTGGACCTGCACCTGTATGAGCCTCTGCAACATATAATCTATTTCTGTCTAAATTAAAATTGTTTTCTGCATTCGCAACAGCTGATTTTAATAACTTATTAATAACAACAGCTGCATCTTTTGGAGTATATTGTAATATAGCGAAAGCTTCATTTACATTCTTATCTCTTATAAGGTCAAGAACAATCCCAACTTTCATAGGAGACATTCTTACATATTTAGCTATAGCTTTAGCTTCCATTGGTAATTTCCTCCTTCCCGTACTATCTCATTCTACTTGATTTTTCCTTCGCGATATGACCTTTAAAAGTTCTAGTCAAAGCGAACTCTCCAAGTTTATGTCCTACCATATCTTCTTGGACATATACTGGAACATGTTTTCTTCCATCATGTACAGCAATTGTGTGTCCTATCATTTGAGGAAAAATTGTAGAGCTTCTTGACCAAGTCTTTATAACTTTCTTCTCGCCAGCTTTGTTCATTTCTTCTATTTTATTTAGAAGAGACTCTTTTACAAAAGGTCCTTTTTTAATTGATCTACTCACTATTAGTGGCCTCCCTTCATGTAAAGTAGTTATAATCAGAAGAGAATTTATTTCTCTTCTAACTATTTACTATTTCTTTTCTTAACAATAAATTTGTCAGAGTATTTCTTAGTTTTTCTAGTTTTGTATCCAAGAGCTGGTTTACCCCATGGAGTACGTGGACTAGCATGACCTACTGGAGATTTACCTTCTCCACCTCCGTGTGGGTGGTCATTAGGGTTCATTACAGATCCTCTTACTGTTGGTCTGATACCCATATGTCTCTTTCTTCCTGCTTTACCTATATTAACAATTTCGTGAGTTAAGTTTGAAACTGTTCCTATTGTAGCTCTACAGTTTACTCTTACATATCTAACTTCTCCGCTTGGTAGTCTTACTTGAGCGTAAGCTCCTTCTTTAGCCATTAACTGAGCTGAAGAACCTGCTGATCTAACAAGTTGAGCACCTTTTCCTACTTGCAATTCAATGTTATGAATTATTGTACCTACTGGTATGTTAGTTATTGGAAGTGTATTTCCAACTTTAATGTCTGCATCTGATCCAGATACTACAACATCTCCAACCTTTAATCCAACTGGAGCTATTATGTATCTCTTTTCACCATCTGCATATACAACTAATGCGATGTAAGCTGATCTATTAGGATCGTACTCGATAGTTGCAACTTTAGCTGGTATACCATCTTTAGTTCTTTTAAAATCTATTAATCTATATTTTTGTTTCGCTCCACCACCGTGGTGACGAACAGTAATTTTACCTTGAGCATTTCTACCACCAGTTTTTTTCTTACTTACAAGAAGTGACTTTTCAGGTACATCTGTTGTTATTTCCTCAAATGAAGCCATAGTCATATTTCTTCTTGAAGGAGTGGTAGGGTTAAATTTTTTAACTGCCATTAGGTTTCCCTCCCTTTTCGCTTATCTGGCTCTAGCCAATAAATGCGTTATATTATTGCATTCCTTCAAAGAATTCAATTGTTTTGCTGTCAGCTGCTAATTTAATAACTGCTTTTTTGAAGTCAGCCCTTTTTCCAATGTGAACTCCAACTCTTTTAGTTTTACCTAAATTTCTTAAAGTTTTAACATCTTCAACTTTTACTCCGAAAACTTCTTCAACAGCTTTTTTTATTTGAACTTTGTTTGCGTGTATGTCAACGATGAAAGTGTATTTTCTTTCTGCCATAGCAGCCATACTTTTTTCAGTTATAACAGGTTTTCTTATTATATCATAACTAGTCATTTTCATTATGCATACACCTCCTCAATTTTTGATACAGCGTCTCTAGTAATCATTAAGTTTTCATACTTTAATATGTCGTAAACATTTATGTTGTTTACAGGCACTACAGCTACTCCAGGAATGTTTCTTGCTGATTTATAAACATTCTCATTAGACTCAGCTACAACTATTAATGTTTTTTTAGTTTCAAAAGCATTAAGAACTTTTACCATATCTTTAGTTTTTGGTGCATCGAAAGCCAAGCTTTCTAATACTATCATTTCATTATCTTGTACTTTTGAAGTTAAAGCTGATTTCATAGCTACTCTTCTCATACTCTTCGGAACGGAAACTCTGTAATCACGTGGTTTTGGTGCAAATACGATACCCCCGTGAATCCATTGTGGAGCTCTTATAGAACCTTGTCTTGCTCTTCCTGTTCCTTTTTGTCTCCAAGGCTTAATTCCTCCGCCTCTTACTTCAGCTCTTGTCTTAGCACTTTGAGTTCCTTGTCTTTTATTAGCTAATTGAGCTAATACAACTTGGTGCATTGCTTCAACACTAACTTCTACTCCGAAAATGCTATCATTTAATTGAATTTCTCCAACTTCTTTTTTCTCAGTGTTATACACTTTTACTGTAGGCATTCTGCATCCTCCTTTCCTTATGCTTTAACAGCGTTTCTTATTACTACTAAACCTTTATTTGGTCCTGGTATTCCGCCTTTAATAAGAATAATATTCTTTTCAGGTATTACTCTTACTACTTCTAGATTTAACACTGTAGTATTAACATTTCCCATATGACCAGGCATTTTTTTATTCTTAAATGTTCTTGATGGGTCTGATGATGCTCCCATTGAACCTACTGCTCTATGGAATTTAGAACCGTGGCTCATTGGTCCTCTGTGGAAGTTCCATCTTTTTATAACGCCAGCAAATCCTTTTCCTTTAGATATTCCAGATACGTCAATTTTATCTCCTGCTGCGAAGATTTCTGCTTTTATTTCAGAACCTACTTCATAAGCACTTGTATCATCTAATCTAAATTCTTTTATGTGTCTTCTTACAACAACACCAGCTTTTGCGAATTCACCTTTCTTAGGTTTATTCACTAACTTTTCTCTTATATCTCCAAATCCAACTTTTATGGCTTCATATCCATCATTTTCTACTGTTTTCTTTTGGATTACTACACATGGACCAGCTTCTACAACTGTTACAGGTACTACTCTTCTATTTTCATCAAATATTTGAGTCATTCCTAATTTTTTACCCATTATAGCTTTTTTCATTTAAATACACCTCCTACTTATTAGCGGACCACATTGTGATCATAATAGTTAGTAATAGTTTTTCTATTACCCGTACATCATAGTTCAATTTCATGTACTATGTACGATTATAATTTTATTTCGATATCTACACCTGCTGGTAAGTCTAATCTCATTAATGCATCAACAGTTTTTGGTGATGGACTTAATATATCGATTAGTCTTTTATGAGTTCTGATTTCGAACTGCTCTCTTGAATCTTTGTATTTGTGTGGAGCTCTTAGAACAGTTATTACATCTTTCTCAGTTGGTAGTGGTACTGGACCAGCTACTTTAGCTCCTGTGTTTTTAGCAGTCTCAACAATCTTCTCTGCTGATTGATCTAGTATTGTGTGATCAAACGCTTTTAATCTGATTCTGATTTTTTGTTTTGACATTACATTCCCTCCTTTTCATCGCACGCTATTACTTCTTACGCGCAACAGCGGAAGTTCTGTAAACTGCTCCTGGCGTTTCTTATTTTAAGAAACACAACAGCACTACAGACCCCGTCGCCCAATTCGTGATTGAGCATGCTCGGTTAAGAATTCCCCCGGAAGCCCGGCAACCTCTTACCTCATCGCTGTTACCATATTGCAACTTCTATAGTATACATTATTTTGTTAGCTTTGACAAGAGTTTTTATTCATTTTTTACTCTTGTAAATTTTTAATATCTTTAATTTTCTTTAATAAAAATATTATATATTTAATATGTAACTTTACTAACTATTTGTTTATATAATTGCCTAAAATTCAGAATATATAAAGTTATTAGTAAATTTTTTTATATTTAATTAAATATACTATAGAAGTTATATTTATGTATAGTACATCATATAACATTTAAATTCAATAGGTAAAATTATGCTGAATCTATAAAAATAGATTTTTCTCCATATTTATATATGCAATCTATATTTTATTGTTGTATATATTGTAGCAAAAGTTATTTAGACATAAAAAAAGAGAGATAGGCGTCCCCATCTCTCTTTTTACCTAGGTTTTATTGTGCACATTTCCTTTTCAGGATAATAAATAATTTATTATTTTAAATCTTAATTATTCAATTATAGAAGTTACAACTCCTGATCCCACTGTTCTTCCACCTTCTCTGA
>NZ_DGRF01000001.1:0-2665 GCF_002390995.1 Clostridium sp. UBA4395 | reverse complement strand
CTTGACTATAATTAGCTGGTCTGAATAAAATATAAATTTTATGCTTCTAATTATTTTGCAATTATTTATTTACAATTAAAAATATATAAATTTATTTTAAAATAAATGCAATATAAATAACGCTTGTTTATATTGTAAGAATATTACCAATTAAATAATGCAGTATAATATTCTACTTAATATTTATAGGTGAAGACATCTTTTTCTATTGCATAACAATCAAGGTAATCTGACAATCTTACCTCTATATTACATCTGTCTAATGGATATTAAGTTATTTTTTTAGAATAGTAATAGGTAAATACAATTCTTCCAACACTCATACATATTATTACAATTAAATTAAAAGTAAGAATTACAGATAAAATATATTGTGGAATTTGTTTAATAAATATAAAATATATCACAAAAGTAAGTATTCCTAAGATAAAATTAATTGGACGCAATATTGGTTTAATATTTGCAATCCCTTTCATATCACTTACTAAATAAATGTTTCCAAGTACAAGATAACTTATCGCTTCTGATAAATGTAAAGTAACAAATTGATATAGAAACAATTCAATATAATTGTTACTTATATAAGTAATTTCAATTACTATTATAATCATAAAAGCAAGAAACAAATTTACAACAATTCCTCCATATGAAATTGTTAGGTTTTGTTTAGTGGTTAAATGTTCTGCTTTTTCTTCATCAACTGGTGCTGGTGTAGAAAAAAATAAATATGGCTTTACGCTTACTTTAAGCCAATTTTCTTTACATCCATATTTCCAATAAAAAAAAGAATGCCCTAATTCATGTAACCAAATTACTAAATATAATGTCAAATAACTAATAATAATTATAAATATTAGATTCAAAATAATACCTCCTTTTTATGTGCATTCTGAGGAGTAAGTTCCACTAACTAAATAAATAGCTTTGATTTTTATCAAAGCAGTTTAATGCAATATCATCCTTATACTATTCGTCTTAATATTGCTTCTGATATTCTATAAGCATAATCCTCAACATTCTTTTGAACTTCAACATTTTCAAAATCAGCAGGAGAGCCTAAATAACCTTCCGCTGAAAGTTCTTTTATGTGACCACCAAACAACCATGCTACACCGCTGCTATCATCTAAAGTAACTGGAGGTAAAGACTTCGCTTTTTCAACATCCACTAGAGTTGGATAAAACTCATATATCATAGCTGTTTCAATATCTCCACCATGTACATCAGGAACTTCTGCCTTGCTTACATTAATTGTTTGTTGTTTTATTGGACATAAATAGGGTTCGTCTAACTTAAATCCAAAGTGTGGAAACCTCAATTCATCAAAAGTGTAACAAGCATTGATATGAAATTGCTCACTGGCTTCCCTAAAAGCTTCTATAATGGCAAGGTTATGGTCAATGTCTCCATGTGCATTAACCCCAAAAACATTATTGAAACCAAACTCTGACAGTGATAATAAAATGTCTGAAACTAATGCTTTTGCAGTCTCCTTTCGTATATGGAAAGACCCTATAAAGCCACCTGTTGATTGACAAACACCCCAATAAAAAGGTGGAGCAATAACAACTACATGTCCCTTTTTTTCAAGTTTTTCTTTTATAGCTAGGCAGTATATATGAGCAGTATATATATCTGTTCCTAAGCATAATTGTGGACCATGCTCCTCAATCACCCCCATTGGCAATAAAACAATTGCATTTTTATCAACAAAATCTTGTATCTCAGTCCACTTCATATTTGCCATGGTATCTTTAAAAATTTCATTTATCATAAAAATTAAACCCTTTCATAAATTCTTATTTATATACGAAAAACTAATAAGTAGCATTCTCCAATTATTCATTTATCCTAATGATCATATATACTTATTATAGCATAACTACAATAAAATGTATGTATATGAAAAAAGCACCTCCGTATTGTGGTGCTCTAAAATAAACAGTATTACTAATAAATTATTTAATTATATATTTGTTCCATGGTATAAAAAGATTGTGTTTATAATGTCCTTAAAGCCTTGTTCCATTCAATATAAAAATCAACCATTGAATTATATCTTTTAGACCTATCAATATTTATAGATTTAATTACGATATCATATAGGTTTTTATTCAATTGCTTATTATTTATTAATTTCATTACCTAATTTAAGAAACTTTCAACTTAAGGCAATTTATAATTGCAACTACTTTTCCATTAAGTATGCTGAGCATGAAACACTAAAATCACATTGTTCATATAATTTTTTTGCACTAATGTTATCAATATCTACATATAGCCTAATGCCTGTAGCATTCTTTTCTTGCCTTAATACCTCTGCCTTTTTCATTAATTCATATGCAAACCCGTTTCTGCGATATGAAGGATGAATCCATAATTCATCAACATAAACATGTCCAAAACCATTATATTTTCCAACTTTAGGCATATAAATTAACGAAATCCAACCAACATATCGTCTTTCCACTTCAACCACATATATAGACAAATTAGGATTTGACAATTCATTTATAATACTTTGCTGAGTTACTTCTTTCAATGGTAATCTTTCACTACCGTTCATTCTCCAATATATCATATCATCAAATAAAGAATAATTCCGTGCATCTATTTTCACAATTTTATAGTTCATACAATCACCCTTGTATAATGAACTCATAGT
>NZ_DGRF01000014.1:0-2906 GCF_002390995.1 Clostridium sp. UBA4395 | reverse complement strand
ATCCCCCGGTGAGCCACCAAAAGCACTTCATTATGGAGTGCTTTTTTTATATATAAAATAATAAATTTAATTTATAATAATATGAGAAGTAGCATTTTGGTATGGAGGGTAGAAAGTGTATAATATATGTGAAGGACAACGAATTTATTTAAGAAATATAGAATTAAATGATGCTAAATTGATTGCTAAATGGAAAGATGAAATAGTAATGAGAAAAATGTCCGTGGGATTAAATACAAATATAAGTTATGAAAATCAATTTCAAGACATTAAGCTTAGCATAGAAGAAGGAGAAGAATTATATTTAATTATTGCATTAAAAGATAATAATGAACCTATAGGATACATAAGAATAAACTGGTTAGATGAAAATAAAGAAATGGCTTGGCTTAGGTTTGGATTAGGAAGTCATAGGCAAGAGGGATATGCTAAGGAAGGATTAAAATTAATTATAGATTATTTATTTAGCATTGGAACTCATAGGGTTGATGCAGAGGTGTTAATGTTTAACTATCCTAGTCAAGGCACATTAAGGTCAGTAGGTTTTCTTCATGAGGGAACAAGAAGAAAAGCATATTATGATGGAGAAGAATATGTTGATGTTTTTGTTTTTGGAATTGTAAGGGAATAAATAATGAAAACTAAGTTTTTATATAGGAGGAAAGATAAATGGTAATAGCTCAAGTAGAGATATTAACAAATAAATATGTACAGATTATATTAAATAGTAAATTTTTTGAAGTGTGGAAGTCAATTGCAATAGGAGTAGGAATATTCGTATTGTTAATGTTCCTAAGAAACATATTTGCTAAATATATTATAAAGATATTAGATGGTATATTTAAAGCTTTAAAAATTAAAAGTGCTAGAAAAATATTGAGTGCATTTGAAAAACCTATAAAAATGGCATTTATAGTAATGGGTGTATACATATTTATGAGTATACTAAATTCATCAATGGGATGGAATATTAGCAGTATAATTAATAAATTATTAGGGACATCAATTATAGTATTATTTGCTAATGGATTAATTAACATTACTAATAATTCAGATGATTTTTTATTTAGAGCCACAGATAAATATGATATAAAAGTGAATACTGTATTAATACCTATGATGGCCAAAGGAATAAAGTATTTAATTATAGCTTTTGCGATTATACAAGTAGCGAATATTTGGGGGCTAGATGTAAATGCTTTTATAACAGGAATAGGTTTAGGGGGAGTTGTAATAGCTTTGGCAGCAAAAGATTTTGCGGCTAATATGATGTCAGGTGTCATAATATTTATGGATAATCCTTTTACAATAGGTGATTGGATTAAGTGTAAGGAGATAGAAGGAATAGTAGAAGACATTAGTTTTAGAAGTACAAGAATAAGAACTTTTGATAAAGTGTTAATAACGGTTCCTAACTCATTACTAGTAAATGATTCAATTTTGAACTTTAACAAGAGAGAGTTAAGAAGAGTAACTATGAATATAGGAGTAACCTATGATACAGCTACTGAGCAGCTTCAAAGGTGTGTTAGTAGCATAAAAGATATGCTAAAGAATCATGATGGAGTAGATAGTGAGAGTATTCATGTTAGCTTTAGTACATTTAATGAAAGTAGTTTAGACATAAGTATGTATTTTTTTATAAATAGAGTTGAATTCAATGAATATATGGAAATTAAAGAAGATATAAATTATAATATAATGAAAATTCTAAGTGATGAAGAAGTAAGTATTGCTTTTCCAACAAAAAGTGTATATATAGAAAATAAATAAAAGGTTTAGGTAGTTCTTATTTGAATTACCTAAACCTTTTATTATTCATTTATAAAGTCAATTATTTCGTTGTATAAACTTCTTACACCATAATGCCAATTTTGATCAGCAGAGTACTTTCTATTAATCCATACTAAAGGATCGACACTATCAGGTCTATCCTTAGATAGATTTATAATTGTACGACAAGCAATTTCAGATGCATCTACAATATCAGTATTATAACTTTGCCAACTACAAAATACATTATAAGGATTGTTAGCTATTTTATTAGCACTTACATGATCTTGAGGAACAAAGCTTTGTTCTTGACCTGTAATAGCAAATAGCAGTATAGGATTAATATTAAAATCTCTACCCACTTCTATTATGGATGAAAAATAAGGTTCATCTTCAAGTATAGAAGATCTATTAGCTAAATAAGATTTTAATAAGTTTTCATCTATAACTTTATATTTAAACCAATCAGGCAAATGCATAGTTTGGTTTATCGCTTCTTCACTTACTTGATTATTATGATACAAATTTTTATATTTTTGTTCAGATTTTTGTATAGAATAAGAATTGTATTCAGAATTATATTTTGAAAGTTCAGTGGTTAATGTATTAGAGTTATTAACTCTATAAGTTATAGATAGAGTATTTATTGATTTTATGTCACTGTTAATTAATTTTGTATTTTTATTAGATGTATTTTGTCCTTGCTCTGTGGTTGATAAATTAATAAGTTGTAATACTAATATAAATATAACAACTAGAGGAATAAAACTTTTTTCTTTCTTCTTCATAAATTTAATCACCATATTTCCCAAAATTTTTATTAATAATTATAATCTGTCCAAAAAAATAATAAATATTCAATTTATATATTCTTTCAAAAGGTAAGAGGTAATTAATTTTAGACAATGGTAATTATCCATTTATGCTTATACTAATAAACAATATAAGTAAATACATGATATAAATGTATAAATACAATTAATAGATTAAATAAACAAATCCTAGTGTATCAATATTAGGATAAGGTAGCATTTAAATGAAAATAGAAGGTATGTAAGGATAATTTTATATAAGAAGAATATTAGGTATATTTTATAAGAATAAATCATGGTAAGATAAGTCTTGTCGCTGAG
>NZ_DGRF01000072.1:0-71911 GCF_002390995.1 Clostridium sp. UBA4395 | reverse complement strand
GTCAAAAATCGTTGACATATTAGAAATTGTTATTCTATTTTTTAGTTTATCTATTTTTAACCTTACCATATGATTATTTTTATTTAAATTAGAATTATATAAAAGCCCATAAATTTCTAGTATTTATTTACTGTATTGAAGCAAACTAAACATATTAAATACATTTCAGTATTTTAATATAATTTAAAAATATATCACCATTTACTTTAAGGAGGTATTTTATATGGATTCAAAAAACAATTCTAGTAAGTCTAATGGTGCCAAACCTTATGGTCCTAATGAAAGAGACTTTTTAGATGCTAGTACCAAACCTGTAAAAGCACATTCTCTTGAAGACTATGTACTGCTTCCAAATCATGTTGTAGATCCAATTGTGGCAAACAACATCTCTAATGCAGAATTTGATTATACCTATAACGAGGAATCGGATCTTCTAGGTTTTGAAGATCAACCCTTAGCATCAATAAATAAAAACACTCCAACTAAATAGTAAAAAATATAGGAATTGCTTTAATGGCAATTCCTATATTTTTATTAAATATTTACTTTTACTTCATGTTCTCCATCAGAGGTAACAGGTATTATATCTCCTTCTATAACATTTCCATCTAAAGTTATGGTAGAATTACCACTTCTAATTACTTTGATATGATATACAGCATTTCCATATACATAGTCTATAGAGTATTCTTTAAAGTCTTTAGGTACACATGGTTTAATTTTAAACCCTTTTCCTTCTATTAATCTAAAACCCAATATGTGTTCTAATGCGATAGTATACATCCAACCTGAGCTTCCAGTATACCAACTCCATCCGCCTCTTCCTTCATGAGGTTCCACCGAATATATATCTGCAGCCATAACATAAGGCTCTGTCTTAAATACATTTGCTTCCTCTATGTTTAAACTATGATTTATAGGATTTAGCATGGAATATATGTTATATGCTTCTTCTCCTCTTCCTAGTTTTGCAAGAGCTAAAGCTACCCACGCAACTCCATGGGTATATTGTCCTCCATTTTCCCTTACTCCAGGTACATATCCTTTTATATATCCTGGTTTTAAATCTGATTTATCAAAAGGTGGGCTCAATAGTAATATAATTTTTTCTTTAGGCTTTACTAAATATTTTTCTAAAGAACTCATAGCTATATTAGCTCTTTCCTTATCTCCTGCTTCTGATATTACAGACCAACATTGTGATAGGGCATCTATTTTACATTCCTGATTTTCATGAGATCCTAGTGGAGTGCCATCATCAAAGTAAGCACGTTTATACCAACTTCCATCCCATCCATGAATCTCTAGATTTTCTTTAATAAAATCCATAGTCTTAATATATTTTTCATAATTATCCTCATCCCTTTTATATATGCATAGATCCTTAAAATCTTTTAATATAGCATATAGGAACCAGCCAAGCCAGATACTCTCTCCCTTACCCTTATTTCCTACAGTGCTCATTCCATCATTCCAATCTCCACTTCCCATGAGAGGAATATTATGGTAACCAAACTTTAAGCTTCTATTTATAGCTCTTATACAGTGATTGTATAAGGACTCTTTTAAATCTGATTTTGATGATACATTATACCTTTCATCTTCTCCTTCTCTTAAAGGCTCATCCTTTAAATATCCAATCTCTTCATCTAAAATCTTATAATCTCCAGTGGTTTTAACATATATACAAGTAACATAAGGTAACCATAATAAATCATCACTAAATCTAGTTCTTATTCCACTATTTACAACTGGATGCCACCAATGTTGCACATCTCCTTCTTCAAATTGTCTAGTAGCACTATAAAGAATTTGATTTCTAGCAATTTCAGGCTGTATATAAATCATTGGAATGGAGTCTTGTAATTGATCTCTAAATCCATAAGCTCCTCCACATTGATAAAATGCTGTTCTTGAAAATAATCTACAACTGATAGTTTCATAAGGAAGCCAACCATTAATCATGAAATCTAAAGCTTTATCCTCTGTTTTTATCTTTATCTTAGTTAAAAGCCTTTCCCAATAGCCTTTTACCATTTCTAACTCTTTCTCAACTCTAGTTATATCTGAAAACTCTTCAAGGGAATTTTGAATTCCTTCAATACTGTCTTCTGCTCCTAAGACAATTACCAGTGATTTTTCTTCATTAGCTCCTAATCTTAAGTAAACTTTCTCACTAAGTACTGGTTCTAATCCTGAACCACACCTTCCTGATAAGCTTATAGTGTTCTGTTCAGATAAAGAATACATATATTCTTTACTTACAATAAAATCTCTTTCATCTCCACTAAAACTTTCATTTTTTCCTCCACTTATTTTTAAATAAACATGACTAGATGAAAAATCACTACTATATGGATTGATTCCATATATGTATTTGTTTTCTTTATCTATTACAGTGTAAATCTTCTTATAATTGTTTTCTCTTAAATCTCCTAGACACAATCTTGCAATATAAGTAATTCCTATATTTCTCTCCTTATCTACTAAGTTATTTAAGCTAACCTTAATAAGCTTTGCACTTCTCTCCTTTGAAGGAAATACAGTAATTTCCCCCAGTATTCCACTTTTACAATGAGTAAATTTGGAATATCCAAATCCATGAGTTATTACATACTCTCCTTTATCTCTTATTGGTTCAGGAGTTATTGACCAAAGTTTATCCCCTTCTTCTAGGTATAAAACTTCACTAGGGGTATCTTCAATGAAATCATTATTCCAAGGAGTAATTTTAAATTCTCTACTATTTTTATACCAAGTATAGCTACTACCAGACTCACTTATATTAAATCCAAATCTATTATTATTGGCTATAACATTTATCCAAGGAGCTGGTGTAGACATTCCGTCCTTTAGTATAATTGTATATTCTCCCTCATTATTAAAACCTCCATATCCATTAAAAAAGCTTAACTCTGAAGTTTCTACTTTAGGGATATTACTATCACTATAACTTAAATTAGCTTCTTTTAGTTCACTCATTTCCCATATATACTTTCTTGAGTCATATGGATAATCTTCATTTTTCATGGCTTTTTCAATTTGTTTTAATAAAGGCCCTTCTGATCCGTCTACGATTATTGCTGCAATAGAATAAAGTAAATTCAAATCTTCTTTAGACATTTTTTCATTATTAATTATAAATATGCCACCGGAAGTATTTTCTCGTCCATTTAAAGAGCTATTCAATATTATTCTTTTTAGTGCATTATCTAGAGGCTTTTCATAGCTTATTTCCTCTTCATTAATGACTACAATATCAAACTTTAATCCCTTTTCTTCTAAATATCCATGGCAATTTATAAGCTGTCTTAAAATATCACTTTCCTTTTCCTTGTTAATAGTTAACAATACAATAGGTAAATCTCCTGAAATTCCGTATGCCCAGAGATTTCTTTGACTTCTACTTAGATTAATTAAGTTATTTATTCTCTTTGTATAACTAAAGTTATTAAATAATATACTACTTGCAAACCGCTCATAAATAATCCCTTGTGTTGGTTTTATTCCTTTATTAATAAGACTTTCTTCTACACTTAAAGCAGATCTTAGGATACTTTCCTCTAGAATATTAATATCTTGATAATTTCTTGACTTATTTAATACATCCTCCTTAGAGTTTCCTGTAATTGTTATATATTTTACAGATTTGCTTTCACCTTTAGGAATTTTTATTATTCTCTTAATTGCAATTATAGGATCTAATACATTCCCTACATTATTTTTTAAAGGTTCATTTTCTTCTAAAACTATAGGATTTTCTTTTGAATGATTTCTTCCTATAAAACTTAGCCTTGCCGTATCATACTCTGTTTTAAATTCCTCTTCACTTAGTGTACTTTCAAGAGTATATATGTCCCTGTCTTTTTCGCTACGAGGTCTGCGTTTTGCAAGTATTCCACTTAATTCATCTATATACTCTGTAGTAATAAATAAATTCCCAAAAGTAGGATGTGATATATCTCCACTGTATCCTTGTAAAACTACTTCACTATAGCTAATAACTTCTATGATTTTTTCTTCACTACCATTATTTTTTATATCAATAGTTCTAATTTCACAATTATCTTCAGGAATTACTTGAACTATAGTATTTATTTCTAGATCTCTCCAGTATTTTATGAATTCTGCCTTATACAAATAGAAATTAACTTCGTATTTATCTCCTTGCTCTTTACAAGGTTCATAAGTAGAAGATGTATATTCATTAGAATTAGTGTCTTTAATATAAAAAAACTTTCCCCAACTACTACGAATCAAATCTTCTTTCCATCTATATACCATTACATTTTTAAACTTAGAGTAGCCACCACCAGCCGTATTTAATAAGATGTTATAATTTTTATTCCCAAGAAGTATGGTTTGGGGATACTTACTTTCTCCAAATTTAAATGTTCTATGGATGGAATATTGCCTTTGCATTTCTTTCACTTCTTGTGAATTATCTTCTTTTCTATCATAGACCACATTCTTACTTATTTTCTCTTGAAGCAATATTTCCACAGCTCTGATCATGGGAATTCTATGAAATCTTCTTTGAATAATATTATTATTCATCACATTATCTAAAGCCAATAAACTCATTCCTAGATGATGTATCATATAACATTTCACTAATTCAAACTTTTTATTTTTTATCCTTTTATCTGTATAATCTATAGCTTCATAAAATCCATATCTTCCATAACATTCAAGTTTTAAGAGACTTCTTATATTTGCCATAGACTTAGGTATATTTTCCATAAGCCCCATAATAGTAGAATAGGGTGATACTACTAACTCTTCATCTAATCCTCTTTTTATACCAACTTTAGGTACACCGAAGGCTTTGTATTGATAATTTAAATCTACATCAAATTTATAATAGGCACTTTCTGAAATACCAAAAGGAACCTTCCTCTTATCCCCATATCTTATCTGACCTTCCATTACAGACCTATAGGTTTCATCTAACATAGAATTCCTATAATTTTTTATTAAAATTCTTGGCATAAAGTATTCAAACATGGTTCCACTCCAACTAGCCAATCCTTTTCTACCATACATTAAAGTTAAGGATCTATTTAAAGCAAACCAATGAGATGTTGGAACTATTCCCTTAGCCACTGCAATAAAACTTGTTGTTCTAGCTTCTGATGCCAATAAATCATAGTAATTACTACTTAAGGATTCATTGTCTACATCATAGCCTATATGAAATAACTTTCTTTCATCATTATACAAAAATTTAAAATCTGTATTATCTATAATTTTATTTAGTTCAGCTTCAATTTTTGTAAATTCTTTTAATAGTGTACCTACTCTTTCTTTGCATAAATCTATATTCTTATTTATTCTTTCTAATTGAAATTCATTTAAATTATTAGATATAAAATTAAACCCTTTTATAATATCATATATATGCCCTAAACTATCACTACTAATAATTCTAATTATATTTTCATATTTGCTTTTAGGTAATAGCTTTATATCATCTATGAATGGAAATAAAAATTTAATTTCACTTAAATAGTCTTTAATATTATCTAATAGTTTTTTATTCCAATAAGCACTATCTATATTTTCTATATCTTCCTGTACAATATCTTCAAAGTTATTTAATATATTATAAAAAGTTAATATATCTTTTCCTTCTCTTTTTATTCTTTCAATAACATTAAGGTACATATATTTTTTTCTTTCATCTTCTAGCTCTTCCATGGCAAGATAAACAGTATCCTCTATGCCCTCAACTCTATTATTAAAGTAAGGTGTGTTTCTTAATTCTTTTAGTACTTCTTCTATGGTATATAAATAAGATACTAGATTTCCACTATCTACTGTAGATACATATTTAGGTAATAGTGGACTAAGTGTCTCAACATCATACCAATTATAAAAATGCCCTTTACAGGTTTCTAGTCTTTTCAAAGTATCTATGGTTTTACCCAAGTTTTCTATACCTTTAACTGTCCCAATGTACCCCATATCTATAGCAACAATGTTAGAAATTAAAGTCATGCCTATATTAGTAGGAGAAGTTCTCATAGCTAATCCTCTATATGGTTCTTCCTGATAATTATCCCCGCCAAGATAGTTAGTATTCTCAGTGACAAAGTCTTCAAAATATGCCCAAATCCTTCTAGTTAACCTTTTTAAAACCTTATTATCGTCTTCACTTAATTTTACTGTTTCATCATTAATATTCTGACCTATAATATAAGCTATTATTGGACTAATAACCCATATAATACAACTTGGTATCATTACATAAAAGGTATCCAAGCCACTTCTCCATGCTACCACCATAATACATAAAGCTATTACTATCTCTTGCCACATGTATTTAAAATAACTTATAAAGTCTTTTCCTGAAGACCTTTCTGCTTCCTCAGCCGTTTGCCATTGTAATAAGTTTTTTTTACTTATTATTAATCTGTATAGTGTTCTTATAATAGCATCTACCATTAAATATGCTTTAAAAGGAAGAAAAGCATATATAAAAAATACTTGTTTTAAAGCCATTTGAAAATTCTGAACTTTTCCACTTAGACTTATTCCATTTATAGGCGAAACTATATTTTCTGACATATTAAATAGAATAGGTGTTATTAAAGCAATGAAAGCTGACATATACCACTTATCTATACCATCAGGAAGGATTCCTGCTAAAGAGCAAAGTAATAAAATTAACATAGAAGGAGCCATTAAGCTTCTTCTTAAATTATCTATCATCTTCCACTTAGATAATCTATTTAATTTATTTTTCTTTAATATGTATGGTAATAGTTGCCAATCACCTCTTACCCATCTATGAAGTCTTTTACAACTTGCAATAAAGTTAGAAGGATACCCATCTACTAACTCCACATCTGTAAGCAAAGCCGTTCTTGCCAAAGATCCTTCTAATAAATCATGACTTAAAACTTGATTTTCTTCAATTACTCCCTGAGTTACCTTTGTAAATACATCCACATCATATATGGCCTTACCAGTAAAAATACCCTCTCCAAATAAGTCTTGATATACATCAGATATTGCAAATGTATATATATCAATACCTGCTTCTCCTGAGAATACTTTAGAAAAATAAGTTTTATTAGCACTTTCTAAATCTATACCAATTTTAGGTTGTATTACCCCATAACCTCTCCAAACAGTCCCATCTTCCTTTGTATAAGCTCTATTTAACGGGTGAAGCATTGAACCAATTAAAATCTTTGCTGATTCTCTTGGAAGTATGGTATCTCCGTCTAAAGTTATAACATACTTTACTTTAAAAAGTTTTTCGGCACCTTCACTAAAAACACTATAAGTGGTATTTTTATCTCCTCTTATAAACTTATTAAACTCTTCTAGTTTTCCTCTTTTTCTTTCCCATCCTATCCACTTATTCTCCTTTTCATTAAACCGTCTATGTCTGCATAAAAAGAAAAAGCGATCATTATCTTCCTTATACTTTGTATTTAACTTATTAATTTCTTCTAAACAAAACTTAGATATCACTTCATCTTCTGCTTCTTTTTCTCTATGACTATCTATAAAATCTCCCAAGATAGCAAAATATAGATTTTCATCATTATTCCCTAAATAATAAGTTTCTAAATTTCTTATTAAACTTTTAGCTTTTTCTATACTTTCTATTAGAGTAGGAACTACCACACAGGTGATTCCTTCTTTAGGAATTCTATCAGATATATTAATTTTAGGTAATACATTGGGTATACTTAAATTAGTAATACTCCAATTTAATATGGATACTACAACCTCACTGAGAGGTATAATAGTAACTATTCCAGATAAAATATATTTAGATATTGATATATTTGTATCATTTATATAGCTCCAAGTTATAAAGCCTCCCAATAGTATAGCTGTGAGAATAACAATAGTTCCTATATAAATACCAACAGCTCTTCCCTTTATCATATTTTTTAACTTTTCAAATCCTTTAAAATCAATATTCAAAATATGATTTAGCTTTTCTCTACCACTATCAATTAGATAATATCCCACATGATTTTCAAATTCTTTATCATTATTTTCTTCTGCACACTGCAGTACTTTTCTAGCAACAAATGTCTCAGAAATTTTATTTTGTCTAGCTATTTTTTCTAAAACATGTCTATAATAGTCCTTGGAATAAAAATCCATAGTACTATAAACCATAGCAGGATCTTTACTTAATATTTCTTCTACTTTATTGCTAGTATTAAATACTTCTTCCCAATTTATATTATCTAAATTTCTTAAGCCATTAATGCTACTACTAATGGCTGTAGAATAGATACCATCACTTTTATTAGAATCTATAATAATCTTATCTAAAGTAATTTCATTTTCGCTTAATTTATCTTCTATCCATAAATTTAATTCATCGTAATTTACTCCATTATCTCTTAAAACTCTTATTAATGCATCCGCAAAGTATTCTGTAAATTTAATATTGTTCTCTGATATGAAATCCATAGCTCTCTTCATATTTTCTTCATTATAATACTTAATAATCCTATCAGCTAATCTTTCTCCTCTATGTCTATCATTAGCTTTATCCACTATCAATACTGAGCTTTTTCCTATTATCTCTAAATAGGCTATTTTAAGCATTATAGGTAAAGCCCATAATTCTCCCATGGTTAATATGGTTGTTTCTTGATATCTTTTTAAAAACTTATTAATATTATCCCTAGTTAGCTTATCCCTATAAATTCCCAATACTTCTCTTGATACAGCATAAATCCTAGGATATCCTTTTAATGCTCCACTTTTTAGTATAGGTAGTGATTTTAAATATTTCTTTGATAAATGTTTTTTTATAAATTTATACTCTTTTTCAATAACATAGATATTATCTAATATCCATTGTGTTCCTTTTATCTTGAAATACTCTCTATTTTCATCCACCTTAAACAAATTATGGCACCCCAATATATTATTAAAATGCTTATCTAAATTGGAAATTAAATCATTCCTACTTATTTTTTCAATTTCTCTATGGTCTCTGGCTATATCATCAATAGCATCTTCCAATTTTTCTTTATTTTCTGCTAAAAAACTATTATCACTAATCTTAATATAGGCTCTTCTCTTATTTCTATTTTTGATTACGTACATAAGAAGAACTATACTTAGTATAAGTATTAAATTTACTAAAATAAATATGTGCTCCATGGTGCTATCCCCTTTCAATGATGCTCAACTATTATTATTACCAAATTAACTTAAATCTATAATAGTAAATATTTTTCTATCCTATAGATTAGCTTTCTCCCATAGCTAAATAAAAGCCATCTAAGAAAAGTAACTTAATATCTTACTTATCTTAAATGGCTTTTTATATATGCTATTGTGAACTACCTTTAGTTAATCCTCTATAACTACCCGGTTGCACATTAAATTTTACTTCTTTCCCATGACTAGTTTCAATAACTGTTCCATCGTTACAAGGAGTTCCTATAATTATATTATATTTTGTAAAACTCCACAAAGGATTTTGCTACATAACTATGATCCTTAACTCCTGCAAATTCTCTTATAGAATGCATAGCAAGGGTTGGATTTCCAATATCTACAGAACGTATATTCAAATGGGTTGAAGAAATTGGTCCTATGGTTGAACCACCTCTTAAGTCTGAACGATTTACAAACTTTTGTACTGGTACCTCTGCTTTATTACAAATAGATTCATATACAGCAGAAGAATCTGAATCACTAGTATATGCACAATTTGCATTTATCTTTATAACAGGACCTTTATTTACAATTGGTCTATTAGTCGGATCTGCCTTTTCTGGACTATTAGGATGAACTGCGTGAGCATTATCTGCCGAAATAATAAAGGATCTGCTAAGTGCTCTAAAGAACTCTTCTCTCCCTTTTCCAAGACAAAGAGCAATTCTTTCTAAAATATTTGCTAACATATCAGAATCGGCTCCTTGTTTTGTAGAGCTTCCAACTTCTTCATTATCAAAACATACCATTACATTTATACCCTCAGTTATTGGAGCTTCTTTTAGTGCCTCAATTCCAGCATGAACCATTTGAAGGTCATCTAATCTACCTGAAGATATAAATTCATCTTTTAATCCAACAATACATCCCTTTTCAAATTCATAAAGGAATAAATCAAAATCTATAATATCCTCTTTATTTACCTTCATTTCCTCAGCTAATATGTTTATTAATGCATTATCCTTTTCTAATTCTTCAGTTACCATTGCAAGTAGTGGAAGTGTATCTTTTTGTGGATTTAATTCTCCTCCAGAATTGGCTTCCCTATTCATATGAATTGCTAAGCTAGGTATTATTAATATTGGTTTCTTTATGTTAACTAACCTTAACTCTGGATTAAGTAAATTTTCACCTTTTAAAGCAACTCTTCCTGCTACAGCTAGTGGTCTATCCATCCATGTACTTCTTATTAAACCACCATAAACCTCAGTATTTAATTTAATATAATTATTTTCTGATATAATTTCACTATTTGGTTTTATTCTAAATGTAGGTGAATCTGTATGAGCACCTATAATTTTAAATCCATGGTTCTCAACCTCACCATTACCTACAGTAAATGCAATTAATGCAGAACCATTTTTAGTAGTATAATATTTACCGCCCTTTTCTAATATCCATTTATCCTCTTCCCTTAATTCCTTAAAATCACAACCTTCAAGAGAATCTTTAACATTTTTCACTGCATGAAAAGCAGTAGGGCTTTCATACAAAAAATCTATAAGTTCTTTAGCAAACTTCAATTCTTTTGACATAATTAATCCCCTCCTTAAAACGAAATACTAGTAATATTATACCAAACTTTTACTACATTTCCTATGAATTTTGTGATTTTCCCTAATTTATAACATGTTCTCGTGTTATACTATAGTTATGAGAAAAAATATATTGATAAAGAGGTGTAATAATTGATTTCTCAAAAACTTATAACAAAATTTATTAAAAATAGTGAAGATATAAAAAATAAAAAAGTAAGAGAACGTTATGGATATCTTGGTGGAATTGTCGGTATTTTAGTAAATCTAGTTTTATTTTTAATTAAAATCACTGCTGGACTTTTAGTTAATAGTATTGCTGTAATTGCTGATGCTTTTAATAATCTCTCTGATGTTGGTGCTTCATTAGTAACCATCTTTGGCTTTAAACTTTCAAGCAAACCAGCGGATAAAGAACATCCCTTTGGACATGGACGAATTGAGTACATTTCTGGTCTTATAGTTGCATTTTTAGTAATATTAGTTGGCTTTGAATTCATAAAAAGCTCTTTTGAGAGAATTAAAAATCCTGTTCCTGTAGAATTTTCACTACTTCCATTTATTCTTTTAATCATATCTATATCATTTAAAGTGTGGTTAAGTAGGTTCTATAGAGGTATTGGTAACAAAATAAATTCTTCCGCTCTTAAAGCTTCTTCTGTAGACTCAATAAGTGATGTAATATCTTCTTCTACTGTAGTTATATCACTACTAATCTCAAAATTCACATCACTTCCTATAGACGGATATATTGGTTTAGTTGTTTCCTTAGTAATTCTTTATGCAGGATATAACCTAATTAAAGATACTTTAAACCCATTACTTGGAGTTGCTCCTGATGAAGATTTAGTAGAGGATATTCAAAAAATGTTATTATCCTATAAACATATAGATGGTGTTCATGACTTGCTAGTTCATAATTATGGTCCTGGAAGAATAATTGCTTCTATTCACGCTGAAGTTCCTCTTGATATTTCTGTTGTTGCTGCTCATGAGGTTATAGATAGAGCTGAAAAAGAAATTTCTTCTGAACTAGGTATATATCTACTAATTCATATGGATCCAGTAACTACAAATGATGAGGAGATTCTTAGTGCAAAAAGAGAACTGGAAGAAGTTTTAAATAAAATTCCTCATATATCTTCTTTTCATGATTTTAGAGTAGTAGGTGAAGGTGACTATAAAAACCTAATATTTGATGTAGTAGTTAAGGATGATTTTATAATAACTAAAGAATCAGAACTTAAATTACAAAAACAAATAAATGATGAAATTAAGAAAATTGCTCCTAATCACAACGCAATAATTACCGTAGATGCATCTTTTATCTAATTAATTTGAATTTTTATTAACCATTTTTAACTTATTAATTTGAATTTTTATTAACCATTTTTAACTTATATAATATTATGATAGTGTAGAAATCATTGGAGGATTAATTATGACTGGAATATCCACTCACTATTTTTTAGGTGGCAATACCGGAAAAGGCTTTTACTCTCACTTTAATTATATAATTTCCCAAAAGGATGCAACTAGAATTATTTGCTTAAAGGGAGGTCCTGGTACAGGAAAATCTTCACTTATGAAAAAAATTGGAAAATACTACATTGATAGAGGCTATGATGTAGAATTTCATCATTGTTCCTCTGATAGTGATTCTTTAGACGGAATTCTAATTAAAGAATTAAAAGTAGCTATGCTTGATGGTACATCTCCCCATATGATAGACCCTATTACTCCTGGTGCTGTAGATGATATAGTAAATATGGGAATATGTTTAAAAGAAGAGAATTTTAAGAACATAAAGTTTAACATTCTAGCTGTAAATGAAGAAATTGGAAATTCATTTAGAAGAGCTTACAGATTTTTTGCTGCAGCTAAATCTATTTATGATGATTGGTATACCTTTAATAATGAAGCTTTAAATCTTTATGAACTTAATATTTTAAAAGAAAATTTGAAGAATAGAATTCTTCCTAATACATTCTCATCACTGGGTAAAAAACGCCACTTATTTGCAACAGGATTTACTCCAAAGGGAGTTATAACTTATATTCATAATATAGTAAAAGACATGTCCAGTGTTTATGTACTTAAAGGCTCTCCTGGAACTGGCAAAACTCGTGTTCTTGAATATATTGCAGATGAAGCTACTCGAAGGGGTCTAGATGTAGAGATTCTACACACTCCACTAAATCCTGAAAAAATTGAACATTTATTAATTCCTGAATTAAAGGTTGCTCTAGTAACATCAAATGAAATTACCAAAATAGAATTTCATGGCGAGGAGTATGATATGGATAGTCTATTAGATTCAAATTATATTGAAAAAAAACAAGATGATATAGATGATGTTTCTTCCATTTTTTACACCCTACTTCAAAAAGGTCTTGATTGTATAAAAACAGCTAAAGATTTACATGATGAATTAGAGGAATTTTATGTTCCTAATATGGATTTTAATAAGGCCGACCAAATATATGAAGAAGTATTAAATAAAATTCAAGGATATGAAGAAAGCTTATAATATATTAAAATAAAAAGTAATAGCATCACAGGGTGCTATTACTTTTTATTTTTATTTTTTATTCCTTAATAACTATTAAATTATGAAGTGCTCTTGTACACATTATATACATTAGATTGTCCTTGTATCTTTCTTGGATGTCCTCTTCAATTATAATAGCTCCATCAAATTCTAAGCCTTTTGCATAATAGCTAGGCATAATCATAGTTCCCTCAGCAATATGAAGATTCTCTTTATCTATAAGCTTTAATGAAATATCTTCTTTTAACAAATCATATATATACTTAGATTGAGATAAATTTTTAGTTATAATAGCTATATTTTCAAGATTTTTTTTCTTTAAACTAGTTGCTAGCTCTATAATATTTTCTTTTATCTCTTTCTCATCCTTTACTAATATCTCATTAACAGAATCTCCAGTTCTAACCATAGGTACTATGGAAATATCATCTATATACCTATTACTATATTCCATGATTTCTTTAGTTGAACGATAACTTTTATTTAACTTAAACATTTCAACTGAATCCTCGCTAAATATATCTTTAATACTACTTAAAGAAGAATTATTTTCAATAGGTATTAATTGCTGATTACTATCTCCAACTATAGTCATAGATTTAGTATTTACAAGTTCTTTTAACACTATAAATTGTAGTGGTGAATAATCTTGAGCCTCGTCGATTACTAAATGTTTAATTTCTCTATTAAGCCTTAAGCCCATAAGTTTAGCTTTTAAGTATAATATAGCAACCAAGTCTTCTTCTGTATATTCTTTATTACCATTAAATTCTTCATATATCTTTTCTATATTTTTTCCATCTAAATAACTTAATGTAGCTTTTACTTCTATTACATCTCTTACTAATTCTCTTATTTCTAACTTTCTTTTAAATTCTAAATCATTTATATGAAGTATTAATTCTTCAGGGGTAAACTCTTTCTTTTTATCTTTATACCTCATTTCAATAGTTCTAAACTCTTCATCTCTCACATCCCTAATTCTAGAGAATAAAATCCTTTTAATTTTTTTACTTCTTCTAAATAATGGTAGTGAAGTAAAGTCTTTTGTAAACATGCCTTTTATTTCTTCTTTAGTTGCTATAACTTTATCTCTAAATAAAACCCCATGGCTAAAATAACTATCTTCTTCTAGCTTAATAACAAGTTTATCTAGATCTTCCATAAACCTTAATGATCTCTTATAAATAATTTTCTTCTCAAAACCTTTATCTTTATTAAGAATTCTTTCCATAACATCTTTAATATCTATAACATCATCTACATCTACTAAATCTAAAGCTAAATCTAAAAATGTAGTTTGAAACACTCCGGTCTCTCCTAAAGTTGGAAGAACATTTGAAATATAATCTATAAATATTCTATTAGGTCCTAAAATTAAAACCTTATTTTCTAAAAGATTTCTGTAATTATAAATTAAATAAGCAACTCTATGAAGTGCAATAGTAGTTTTACCACTTCCAGCTACACCATCTACAACTAGTATCTTATTCTTATCTTGTCTTATAATCTCATTTTGTTCTTGTTGTATAGTCATAACTATGTCTTTAAGCTTATCTGAAGAGTTTTTGCTTAATACCATTTGAAGAATATCATCTTTTATATCGATATTAGAATTAAATAATCCCTCTAATTTACCTCTCTTTATGATATATTGAACCCTTCTTAAAATAGAAGCTGTAATTTCTCCTTCAGGTGAATTATACTGTCCAATATTTCCTGAATTATTATAAAAAAGTGCTGAAATTGGAGCTCTCCAATCTATAATTAGTGGTTCAAAGGTTTCCTCTAAAGTTACTCCAAACCTTCCAATGTATATATCTTCTATCCCATAATCTTCTTCTCTAAACGTAACCTTACCAAAATAAGGAGAAGATTTTAACACTGTTAGTTCTTTTAATTTTCTATCAGTGATTTTAAAATTTTCTTCTTTTACGTAGTTTTCATGGTCAAAATACTCTATTATCTTATCTTCATCGTCTTTAAATTCTTCTAAAACATTTTTTCTGTATTCTAATATGGCATTGGTTATATGCTTCCTTTTCTCTATACACTTAAGAATTTCATCATTTATTATTTTTATAACATGTTCTAATCTTTCTTCTTCTATGGCAACCTCTAACTGTTTCTTTAATTGGTCTTTAAGATCATTTGACATAAAACCACTTCCTTTATTAGATTCTTATAAATGAATTTTCATAGTAACTTATTATAAGTTCTATATATTAATCTTAAACTCTTTCATCTATGCAAAATTAGTATAATATATAGATGGATAAAGTTTACTTATACTATTTCTTCCCAACCTCTTATATCAGTAATTCCAAGGCCAGGTTCATCGGACAAAGTGATTTTATTTCCTTCAAAGATTGCTCCTCCAACTATAGGGTCCTCTGCAAAGTATATCATTGTATCTAAATCTGCTGTTATCATATTTCCTCTTGAAGCTGCAAAGCTTGCTGCTGCTGTGATTCCAATTTTGCTCTCTAACATACAACCGACCATACACCTTATACCCATGGTATCTGCCATGTTGTAAATTCTTATGGCATTTTGTATTCCTCCGCATTTCATCAGTTTTATATTGATTAAGTCACAAGCTCTATTCTGAATTACCTTAAAGGCCTCTGGGGATCCAAATACTGATTCATCAGCTAAAATCATAGTATCCACATTATCTTTAATAAATTTTAATCCTTCGATATCCCAACCTTTAACTGGTTGTTCTACAAACTCTATGTCTAAATCTAATTGCTCTATCTTCTTAATTATCTTTATTGCATCTTTAGGTGACCAGCCTTGATTACCATCAACTCTTACTTTTATTCCTTTTCTAATAGCACGCCTAATAAATTTCACTTTTTCAAAGTCTGATTCTACATTATTTCCAAGCTTTATCTTTATATTAGTATAGCCATCTCTAGTAGCTTCATAGGCTGCATTTATCATATTTTCCATCTTATCATCATCTTGTATAGTTATATCTGTAAGTACCGTTGAATTAAATCCTCCTAATAACTTATACAAAGGAGTATTTACTCCTTTACTCCAAAGATCATATATAGCAATTTCTACAGCTGCTTTTGCACTATTATTTCCTTTAATGCATTCATCCATAACTTTAAAAATGCATTGAAGACAAGTAAGATCCATTCCCTTAATAAATGTAGTAATATGTTTAATAGCACCTACAATTGAACTTTCTGTCTCCCCCGTCACTCTTGGTGCTGGAGCTGCACTTCCTATTCCTACATCTCCATTTTCTGTAAAAATCTTTACAACTACTTCGTTAGAATAATTATAAACTCCGTTTTTAGTTACGAATGGTTTTTTTAATGGCATTGTAATTCTACCAACTTTAACATCTGCAATAATCATTTTTATACCCCTACTACTTATAAATTTATATTTTAAATATTATTAATCTATGCGGATTATATTCATATAAAATATGCTTAAAATAAAATATGATAGATTTTTTACATTTCCGTAAAAATTTCTATCTAGTCAAGTCATAATTATACACCAAAGCCTAAAGTAGTCAAGCTATATAGTAGGTTGTTTTTGTTCAATTTATTTATTTAAATAGTAGATATTACTCTCAATGTCTACATATTTCCTAATATCAACCCTTGGTATGTTTTATTCCTATGAATTTTATCCATCTTTTTCTAGCAATATATCTTATGTACATTACAAGCCTTTCTATAGCTACTTCTTCCGTATCACCTAATCTCTTTTCCATCTCAAGTGCAATGTCATATATACTTCTTTTACCATCTATTAAAGTCCATGCCAGCGATGATTTATCATCAAAAACTATATCACTAAGATTATTTTTTTTCACTAACCATCTTGCAAACTTTTCTATAGGTTTGTTATGTTCAAAGTATAAAGTAACTATATTATTATCATTAATTTTATAGTTATCATGTTCAATCTGGGGAATATATAAAAGAAAATTCTTTTCTTTTATATTTTGTATTTTTTTACCTTTCATACAAATCACCTACAAATTAGTTAAGAGCCTCAACGGCTCTTAACTTTAATATTATTAATAAATATATCCATATTTTTTAATATTATAAGAAATATTATCAATAATCATAATTTACCTTTAAGTTCTTTCATTATCTCCACTACAAGAAATAAGATAAATAATTACTCCAAGAATTATAAATATACCTGTTGAGAATATAGAATTTTGGGTTAATCCTTCAAAATTAAGTCCAAATGCTACATTAAGTCCTAAAGTAGCAAACCCTGCAACTACTATACCCATTAATGCATCTCCAGCAACTAATCCAGAAGATATAAGAATACCTCTCTCTACTTTTTCTTTCATAAGGGATTCATTTTTCTTAAATTTTTTCTCAACAAATATTCTAATTATACCACCTGATAATATACCTGCATTTAAATGTATAGGTAAGTATAAACCAAGAGCAACTGGTAATACTGGTAGACCGGATATTTCTGCAAATATAGCTATAGATACTCCCACAAACACAAGTACCCAAGGTAATTCACCAGTCATAACACCTTCTATAACCATTGACATAAGAGTAGCTTGTGGTGCTGGTACTGCTTCTGAACCAATTCCATATGTATTATGAAGCATTAATAATACATACCCAGAAACTACAGCACCAAATATTAACCCTAAATACATTCCAATTTGTACTTTCTTAGGAGAACCACCAATTACAAATGTAGTCTTTAAACTTTGAGCTGTACCACCAGCAACAGCTATAGCTACACATACTATACCACCTACCATAACAGCTGTAACCATTCCCTCTTGCCCTATATTTCCAGTTATCTTTAATATGGCTGTAACAAATAGTAACGTAGCAATAGTCATACCCGATACAGGATTATTTGATGCACCAATTATACCAACCATTCTTGCAGAAACTACTGCAAAGAAGAATGAAAATACTACTGCCATTAGTGAGCCTATTATTCCTACTCTAATTTGTGGCAATAACCATGCAAGAATAAATACCAGTATTGCTGAAGCTATCACCCAAACAATTGGCGGATCTTCATTTATTCTAGTAGTTGCACCACTTTCCTTTTTGCCTATACCTGACATGGCTTCTTTAAAGGATCTAATAATGGTTGGTGCAGATTTTCCTAAAGAAATAAATCCTCCTGCAGCAACAGCTCCCGCTCCTATATATCTTATATATTTACTCCATATATCTGAAGCTCCCATCTCAGAGATTAACATAGTTGAAGGAAATAAAGGTTCTGGAACTGTACTACCTATATATTTAATAAGTGGTATTAGTCCAAGCCAAGCTACAAGAGATCCTCCAAACATAAATGCCGATGCTTTTGTACCTACAATAAATCCAACTCCTAGAAGTGAAGCTAATGTATCTATTCCAAATACGGAATTTTGATATGCAGGTATAACCCATTCTGGTCTTTCACTCCAAAGAGCAAATCCTCCAGAAGCTAACTTATAACCTCCACCAATTCCAAGACCCATTAAAACCATTTTAAATCCACTACCACCTTCACTTCCATTAACTAAAACTTCAGCTGCAGCCATGGACTCAGGATATACTAAACTACCATGCTCTTCAACTATTAAAAATTTTCTTAGTGGTGTAACAAAAAATATACCTACTAGTCCTCCTAGAAGAGTAACAATAACTATTGTAGAGACCCTTAAAGTAATTCCCCATAAAATAATTGCTGGTAGTATAAATATAATTCCACCTGCTATAGATTCTCCAACTGCTGCAATTGAAGCAACCATATTAGCCTCTAATATATTGTTTCTTTTAAACAGCCCTTTTAAAATTCCTGTGGCAAGTATTGCCCCAGGAATACCTGCTGAAATTGTAAGACCAACCTTTAATCCTAAATAAGTGTTTGCAGCAGCAAATATCATTGTAAATACTGCACCCATTAGAATAGAATAAACACTTGACTCAGGCATTGCCGTTGTAGTTGGTATAAAAGGCATATAATCATCACCTTTTATACCACCATAGGCAGTATGGGATAATCTTTTATTTTCTTTCATTCTTAATTCCTCCTTTGTAAAATATATCAGTCATATTGATTACCCATCTTTAGACTTATTTTTAATATTTACTTTTCCACTTATTCCACTACTTACCACTTTATTTTATTGCCGATTTTAGTTATTGTTAAATTACCTTATACCTTTAAATATATTTTATGGATATGAATTTATCTTTCCCTAAATATAGTTTAATTATTATTTTATTTAGCATAAATTTAAATAAAAAAAAGTAGTGAAATAAATTTCACCACTTCAATACTTCTTTGAAATTTTACTACTTATATACTATTTTAATTTACCAAACCTATCAAAAGGAAATATAATAAATTTTCCTTCGCCCTGTATATCTTCAAAAGATATATATGGATTTTCCCATAATCGTGCATCAATAGAATTTCCTCTATTATCTCCCAAAAATAAATAACAACCTTCTGGTACATTAAAAGAACCTGTAGTATCACTAAAACTACTTACATAATTCTCCTCTAGAAACTCACCATTTATATATACACTTCCATCTGATTGAATTTCTACATTCTCTCCTGGAAGACCTACTACTCTTTTAATCAAGTCTTTATTTAGCTCATCAGAATGAAATACTAAAATATCTCCTCTTTTAATAGATGATGGTTTATAAGTTCTCAATGAAAATATTCTATCTCCTGGTGTAATAGTGGGATACATAGATTTAGTTGGGACATTTACATTGAAAAAAATAAACTTATTTATTAAAAATCCTAAAATTATAGCAATTAATGCTGGTATTATCCATTCTTTAAGAAATTTTATCACTAATTATTCCCCCCAAAGTCATTTTAAGTTTTTTATATTACTATATTACCACATTTTAAACAATAAATATCATCTTATCATATATTCTTTTATTATCTAATTTATTCCACTTATTAATTTATTTAATAGTAGGTGAAAAACATACCTACTATTAAATTATAAAAACTACAAATACTAATATCGTAAAATAATTTTATATTAATTAAAATTATTTGTTTATATAAATATTTAATTATATAGTGGGAGGTAATATTTTGATTAATAGAAGAATTGTTACTTATAATCAAGAACAAGATTTTTCTTATTTAAAAACTACTTCTAATCTTTATACTTCTATTGAAAATATGAGTTCAGAACTTTGTATCAAAGAACTAAAAAATATTACCCTAGTTCCTAGAAGTGGAACTCATAATAATTTTAAAATAGGAGAAAAAATTATTATGTATGTAATCTCCGGTGAATTACTATATAGCGATAACATAGGAAATTTAGAAACCCTTTCATCTGGAAATTTTCTTTATATTAATTCTATGGATGGGATAACCTATGATATTTTTAATAGTGGCATTGATTTTCTAGATATCATTGAAATAACCTTATACACCAATAATAACTCTTATATTCAAAAAAAGAATAGTAAATCTCCTATATTAAATAAATATGACTTTAAAAATTCTATTGAAAATCAGTGGATATACGCTATTAGTTCTTTAAATGGTCTGGCTCCTATTAAATCTAATTGTGATATTAATATTTATTTTGCATTATTACAACCTAACAATGATTTAACTTTTACAATTAACAAAGATAGACAAGGCTATTTATTTCAATGTTATGGAGAAACTAAAATTTTTACAAATAATTCTGACAATATTACCTTAACAGGCTCTGACAGTGCTTACATTTCCAATGAAACTTTTGAAGTAAAAGCAAATATACCTAGCAATATACTTCTCATTGAAACTGCAACTTAGTAAACATTAAGGCTATGTGAAATTTATTAGAAATTTTAGCTCTGTATATTTTTTCTTATACATAGCCTTAATACTTTTTCTTATCATATCTTATTTAAAAACTCTTTCTTTAAATTTCAATAGTCTAATATATTTATTATGTGATATTTTATTATTTTTATCGTATAAATAATAAAAGAGTTTTTTGGGGAGGTATCAAGTATTATGAATATTATTGCTATTATAGATATTGGTTCAAATACGGTTCACCTACTAATTGTTAATATAGATGATAAGTCCAATCCAAAGATTATAGATGAAGATAAGGAACATTTAAGACTTGGAGCTACCTTAGCTACCAATAAAATTATAAATTCTGAAAAAACCATTCATGTAATAACAGTTTTAAAAAAATTTTTACGTTCTTGCATTATAAATAAAGTTTCTGAAATCATATGTGTAGCTACGGAAGCGTTAAGAGTAGCTGAAAATAGTAACTATGTTCTTGATTTAATAAAAGCTCATACTGGAATTTTAGTTCAGGTTTTGTCACCTAAAGAAGAAGCTTATTTATCTTACCTAGGAGTTTTTTCTACTTGTGATCTAGATAAAGGTATAATAATGGACACTGGTGGAAATAGTACAGAATTAATTTTTGTAGAAGAGGGTAAATTTACAAATTACACTAGTATTCCTCTAGGTTCTATAAATATAACTGAGAAAATAAAAGTTAATAAGCGTGGCAGATACTTGAGCTGTGACTATAACGAGGACTTTTTCTATAAGCTATTTTCTAATATACCTTGGATTGAAAGCTTTTATGGAAGCTCTTTAGTTGGCATTGGCGGAACTTTTAAGAATCTCGGAAAGATATATTCTAATTATTTAACAAATTCATGTTCATCTACTAACACAATAGAATTTTCCAACCCTCATGAATTAAAAACTCTTTGTGAAAGCCTTAAAGTTATAAGTTTAAAAGAGAGAGAAAACTTACAAGGTCTTTCAAAAAAACGTGCTGATATTATATTAGGTGGATGTGAAATAATAACTCATATTGTAAACTATTGTAACTTCTATAACATTATTATATGTGGTGAAGGCTTAAGGACTGGTATATTAAATAATTATTTAAATTCCACTAATCAACCCATTGAAGCACATATAAATATTTAACTATATAACTATTTTAAAAATAAAATAGTTATATAAATGCATATGTATGTCCATTATAATAAAAATAAAAACCACTCTAAAAAGGTGGTTTTTATTTTTATATGAATTTTGATATAAGTAAATATATAAAGTGAGCTGACATACCTGCTATTAATCCACCAAAGGTATGACTAACAATAGCTTTACCTGTTAATTCTCTACACTTTAAACCATCCATCATCGCAACGTGAGTACTTAAATATCCACTCCAACACATCCCCATAGCTGTAAATACTGCAATTTCATTACCACCTATTAATCCATTTTGTAACATTTGCGGTACTAACCCAATTGCAGCTCCTGCTGCCCCTAAAGATGTTATCGGGAAAGCTATAGCTTCAGGACTTTGGAAACCAAATAACGGAACTAATATAAATTGTAGTTTTTCCCCAATCCAAGGTAAGAGTGCGATACCTTCTGATGCAGCTCCAGTGTAAGCTCCAGATGCAGATGGTCCATTAGTAAGCATTAAAACTAAAGTACAAATTATTAAAACTCCTGGAATTATAGCAAGTCCCATTTGTACTCCTGAAGCTCCTCCTTCAAGCATAGCACCAATAAATCTTTCTCCAACACTTCCATCTCTAATTTCTCTATAGTTCATCATGTCAAAACCAGTATCATTGTCTTGTACACACACTTCTTCTTTTCCATAAATTTTTGCGGTTTGTCTAAGCATTAACCTAGTGCTTATAATACTTCCTATTACAGCTCCTACATTACCTATTATAGCTGGCAGTATAAAACTTTCTCCTATAGGTGACTTTTGTCCCATCATATAGGTAGTAATAATCAACCCCATTCCAAAGGCTGTTCCTAAATTAGTTAAAGCTGGCAACTGATATTTTTTAAAATATCTTCTAAATCCTTTATCATCTGCTAAAGTAAGTATAGCAGGATTATCAGACAGATAGGTGGTTAAAACTCCTATAGTACTAGCACCAGGCAAATCATAAAGTGGCTTCATTAATGGTGATAACAATTTGTTAATTAAAGATACCACTCCAAATTCTGATAGAAGTGCAGATATAGCTCCTGCCAATACTGCAATAGCCATTATATAAAAAACTGTTTTCATTAATAAGCTATACGCAGTTTCCATTAGGGTATTAAACATATTTATGGTTCCCATAATGCTTCCCATACCTATGAAAAAACCTAAAAATAAAATTAGAAATATAATACCTTCTTTGCTAACGGCCTTTTTCAAACCCTTCTTATGCGTCAATTATTGCTCCCCCTTATTTTAAATTTTAAATCTTTTATGAATATTCCATATTTATTATGAATTATTTACCCATTAATGTCAATGGTTATTGTTCGTAAATTTTTTCACTTTTTATTTCATGTTTATAAATATTTTTTAAATTAAATTTTATACAATATCATTTTACAGATTTAATTTTCACTTTAATAAATTATATTCTTATGTCATGTATTCCTTTACACTTTTTTTATTTATACTGTATTAGTTATTTCTTAAAATAAAAGGTATCTAAACATTTTATTATCTAGATACCTTTATCTTAATGACTTTTTAATACACATTTGTTTAAAACTTTACCCTACATTGAAAAAATTCTTGTTCTGAAATTTCTGAAATTCCATTAATGCAAAAACTATTACTTTCTTTATCCTCAATATATTTATTCATTATTAGCGAATCATCAAATTTAATTTCCTTAATAAAGTTAAGTTGCATATAAGATATTTTCTTTACTCTATGCCAATTTAAAGAAAAGAAATCTTCTATAAAAGAAATATATTTAGCATTATTAACATGGCTATTTATATCTATATCATTATAGTATAGTTCCCTATTGACAGTTTCTATAGCCTCACCTGGCATCTTTATCTTGTTAAGCTTATTATCAATGACATCCCCTACATTAATATTTATATCGACTGGACACATGGACGGCTTTTGTGGAAGTCTCGTTTCAATATCTACAATTAAATAATATATCAAAACTCTACCAATAACTTGTCCACCCTTATCCTTAATCTTAAATCTTCTTTTCATAAAGACTTTTTCACGGCCACCTAAACAAGTTTCTACTGTTATATCTTCTCCAACCTTAGGATATCTCTCCATTGTAATTTCAACTCTAGATACTACCCAAAATAATCCTTTATTCATCATAGACTGAAAATCCACCCCCAAAATTTGAGAATGACCTTCTGAAACTTGTTGAACATAATCCATTATTGTAAATAATTTAACATTTCCCATAAAGTCTCCTTCATGAAACTTTATAGTGAATTGTTCTTTATAATTTAGCTCCAAAATTACACCTTCTTACGCCACTTTTCTTCTTTATTCCTTATTTATATTATCTTATTATGTAGATTAAATAACAAAATTAGTATATCATAATTTATATATAACATAAAGTTAAGGAGAATAAGTTATGAATAATTTAACAAATAAGCACTTGGTTGTTATTTCAATTGATGGATTAAAAGCAGCTGATTTTGATATAATAAGTAACTTACCAACTTTTTCACAATGCATTCAAAAGGGGTCAGTAGTTAGAAATGTTAAATCTATATATCCATCATTAACATATCCAGCTCACACTACCATAGTTACAGGTAAGTATCCTAAAAACCATGGGGTTGTAAACAATAAATTATTAGAACCTGAAAAAGCTGCTCCAGATTGGTTTTGGTTCAGAAAATATGTAAATGGTCCAACACTATATGATATGGCAAAAAGTAGAGGGCTTACTGTAGGATCTATATTTTGGCCTGTTACTGGTAGATCCTCTATAAAATATAATATGCCTGAAATTTTCTCTAACAATAAATATATATCTCAAGAAATGGCATCACTTCTAGGTGGAAGCCCTATATACCAATTCAATTTAAACAGAAAATTTAAACATCTCCTTGATGGTATAAAGGAACCTAACTTAGACAATTTTGCTACTGCTTGTGCTATAGAAACCATTAAAAAGTATAAACCTAACTTACTTTTACTACATCTCTTAGACTTAGACAGTCAACGTCATGGTTATGGTACTGATTCTAAAGAAGCTGTAGAATCACTTCATCGCCATGATGGAAGATTAGCTGATGTAATAAAAGCTCTGAAAGAAGCTGGTATATATGATAATTCTTCTATAGTTATTTTAGGTGATCATGGATTTCAGGACTTTAATAAAGTTATTACCTTAAACACCCTATTTAAAAATCAAGGGTTAATAAGCGTCGGTGATAATAATAGACTTAATTCTTGGAGAGTATATGTAAAATCTTGTGATGGAAGTGCCTACGTATATGTTAAGGATGACTTTAATAAAAATCTCTCCTCAAAAGTCTATAATATTTTAAAAGCCTTATCTCTTGATGAATCTAAGGGAATTGCAAAGATATATAGAAATGATGAGATAATAAATTTAGGTGGTGATCCTAAGGCTACATTTATGATTGAAGCAAAAAGAGGTTTTATTTTTATAGATAAATTTAATGATAGCATAGTGACTTCAACCACGCCTAAAGAAGGAAAATCTAACGGAAATCATGGTTATCATCCTAATAGTCCTGATATTCATACTCTCTTTATTGGATGTGGTGAGGAGTTTAAAGAAAACTTTTTTATGGATAATATGAATTTAGTGGACATAGCCCCTACTCTATCAAAAGTTTTAGATATTAAATTTCCAAAATGTGATGGAAGGGTAATTGATGAAATATTGACTATTCCTTAATTCTTTAAGAGTAATCTATAATGTAATAAAGAGACAAGAATTTAAGTTAAATTCTTGTCTCTTTTATAATTTTTATACTATCATATGCATACAAAGGGCACTCAAAGTTCCAACTACAACTCCTGCACCTACATCTGTTGGATAATGTACTCCAAGATAAACTCTTGAAAATCCCACAAGACTAGCAATTACTATAGATACTACTGCTAATCCAGTAAAGCTTAATGCAATACTAACTCCAATTGAAAAAGCTGCAGTGGTGTGACCAGATGGAAAAGAATAATCATCTACCCCTATCTTCTTTATATTTAAAGTTGGAAACTTTATATATGGTCGTATCCTATTTTTTACTCTCTTTAAAAAGTGAGTAATACCTCCAGAAGTAATAATTGATAAAGATGCTAGAAATCCTAGGTTCTTAATTTCTTTACTTTTAGACATAACAGTCATCACAACAAAAATCATACAGAATGTGGCAGATCCTAAAAATGTTATATATGGCATAATTTTATCTAAAAACTTGCATCGTAATTTTTTATTTATAAACTGCAATAGTGTTATATCCACTTTTTTTATTAATTCTATCATAGATCCTCCTAAAAACATCATAAATAGATTATATATAAAAATAAGATAAAATAAAAGTTTTTCATTTAATTCTTTCTTATTTCTCTCTTATAATAAATAATTAGATTTTATGAATATATTATTTAGATTATTATTATAGTATATTTATTAGGATAAATGTAGTTTAAATGATAAAATATTAATAGGAAATATGTTTTATACATGTTATATATTCATGTTTAGGAGGTCTCTATGGAAATTTTACAATTAAAAGAAATAAAGAAAAAGATTTTAAGAAAGCTTTATAACTCTCATTTCTTAAAATCTGAAAATATATCACAAAATTTTCTTGATAAGCATATAAACTCACCAGTTTTTTTATACACACTCCAAGACATTTTAGTGGAAAAAGATTTTTCTCCATCTAAAGTTCTTTATCTATGTACTCCTTTATTAAGTGATTTATACGAAAGTGTTCCTAATGAATGGTTAGTATATTTATATAATTATACCTTAAGCAAGAATTTTAAAGATGCAGTAACTATACAATTAGATTCAAAATTAACTTCAGGATGTGAAATATTCCTTAGAATTTATAAGGTTCTATGTAATGTAGAAAAATCCATATCTGATTCAAATAGTTGGCAAGCAAAATATCCTTTAATAACTTTAACAGATAGTGAAATTGAAGAACTAGAAAGAAAAGATGAATATTTAAAATTTATTAAAGCCTTTGACCGCGACTATGTATATGAAATGATGAAGCTTAATGGAGAAATATTTAAGTATAATACTCTAGATCACATCTGTGGTGTACATTACCTAGCTATGTTTTTAGCACGCCAACTTAAAGCTAAAGGGTTACCTATAGATTTAGGAAGAGTCTCTGGAGCTGCTGCTGGACATGATATTGGAAAATATGGATGTAAAGGTGAAGAGCTAAAACGAGTTCCACATCTCCACTACTATTACACAGACCAATGGTTTAGAAAACACAATATAAACTATATTAGAAATATAGCTATAAATCATTCTACTTGGGATTTAGAACTTGAAAATCTATCCTTAGAATCATTAATACTCATCTATTGTGATTTTAGAGTTAAAAATATATTTACTAATTCATATCCTACTATGCATATTTTTTCTTTAGAAAACTCTTTTAAAGTAATTCTTCAAAAACTAGAAAATGTTGATGCTAAAAAGGAATCTCGTTATAAAAAAGTATATGGCAAGTTAAAAGACTTCGAAGATTACATAAAGAGTATTGGTGTAAATGTTGATTTAGATTTTAAAGAAGACAATTTAACTTCTGCAAACCCTCCAATATATTCTTTGCTTAGAGGAAAAGAAATAACTGATAGTATGAAACATTTAGCAATAAATCACAATATAAATCTTATGTATTTATTACGTGATGAATATTCGTTAAATACTATATTAGAACAGGCTCGAAGTGAGAATAACTGGAAAAACCTTCGCCAATATATAAGAGTATTAGAAGAATATTGTACTTACTTTACTCAAAAACAAAAGCTACAAACTCTAGAATTTCTTTATGATAATTTAGCTCATAGAGAAGATGACATTCGCCGTCACTGTGCGTATCTAATAGGAAAATTAATAGCTATTTTTGATGAAGATTATAGTAAAGAATTACCTAAAAATGTATCTATAGATAAACCTAACATAAATAGTTATCAATTATTTGAAGAATATATTTCATTAATGCTTTATCCTAGCGGTAAACTAGTAAATGCTCATAAAAACTGGATTGGCTATAATACTAAAATCATGGTTAACTCTGTTTTTATAAATTCCAGAAAAATTTTTATGAAAATATATAGAAGTATTCTCTTGAAACATTATATGTCTCAAAATATAACTTCTTTTGAAACTCAGCTGTATTTACTCTATACCGCAAAGTATATATCTTTTGAGTCCTATGATGAAACTTTAGATTCACTCATAGAATTCATTATTGATAAAGCAAAAAAAAGAAATGTAGTTGTAAGATTAGCTGCTCTTGAAAGTTTAAACGATATAATTCCTAAAATACCACCTACTCATTCTATACTTGATTATATAATTAAAAATCTTGGAGAAATTAAAACTAGAAGGAAAAATTCATCTGAAAATTATTTATATTTAAAAATTTTCACAACTCTTAATATGAATGATCATATATCTCTTTTTAAAACTTACTGTAAGGAAGATTATAATAAAATCCCAGATATCCTCCTTAGCAACTTAAAAACAGCTACTAATTGGGTGGTAAAAAAACATCAGATAGATATACTTCTTAATTATACACTCTATATTGCGCCAACTACAGGACTTCATACTTGCATCCACTTTTGTAATATGTTAAAAGTTAGTGCTATGGAAAGTGTTAGAAATAATGCAGGCTCTTCAATACTTAAAATTATGCCTAACCTAAATGATTCAGAAAGAAATGAAGTAGCTATAGAGCTTTTACGTGGACTAGAAATTGAAGGCCAGAAATTCACAGAATATATATCACCTTTCTTAGGTCAGATAATCTTATGGCTAGCACCTAATGAATTAGATGAAATTATTGATGATTTAAAAAGTAAAATTAAAACCTCAAATGAAGATGTTAAGATACTAATTCTTAAAGCTATAGGAACCTCCTTGTCTAACTATGATGTATATAAATCTCGTTATAATGAAAATGAAAAAATTTATAATGAAAGGTTAAAATCAATGTTATCTATTATTTTAAATGGTATAGGTGATTATAAGGATAAGGTTAAACAAGCAGCCATAATCACTCTTGGTAAGGATATATTTGGAAGTTCAACAATTTCTATAAATGATAAGTTATATGTTTTCAAATTAGTAGCTAAAAAAATTCTTACTCTTGTAGGTAATGATGACAATAATAGATTACTTTTACTAACCAATGCAGCTGCTATAAATCACATCTATAGATTTATAGCAGACTATACTTTTTTAAATGGCAATATTCTTATAGATATCCCTAAGAAAATAGCATTTTTCCCTGGTACCTTTGACCCTTTCTCTTTAGGACATAAGAATATTTCTAAAGCAATTCGTGATTTAGGTTATGAAGTATACTTAGCCGTGGATGAATTTTCTTGGTCTAAAAAAACCCTACCTAATCTTTTAAGAAAAATATTAATTAATTTATCAATTTGTGATGAATTTAATATTTATATATATCCTGAAACTATGCAAGTGAATATATCTAATACTAACGATTTAAGAATGCTTAAGGAATCATTTTCAGATTCTCAAATATTCTTTGTTTCAGGTAGCGATGTACTTTTAAATGCCTCTTGCTATCGTAATCCTATGGAAGAGGATTCCATTCATACTTTTAATCACATAATTTTTGAAAGAGGTAATTCAAAAAAACTTTTAGCTGCTAAATCTCTTATAAATGGCACTGTAGAAGTATTAAAACTTCCAGCTAAATACTCTACCATAAGCTCTAGTCAAATTAGAAACTATATAGATAGAAATAGAGATATTTCAACCTTAGTAGATCCTTTAGTTTCTCAATATATTAATGAAAATGGTTTTTACCAACGGGAACCCCTAGATAAGCTATCTCTAAATGAAAGTCACTTAGATTTTGAATTTGTTGATGAAGTTACTGATAATGTAATATTAAAATTATTTTCTCATTTAAACCTTAGTAATGAAATAAAATCTATCTTATCAGAACTTAAAGATAAGGAAGCTCCTAAACTAATAATCATTAAAGATTCTAAAAAAAGTGAAATTCTAGCTATTGCCGCAATGCATTGGGTTCGTTCAACTAATCTTTACGATGAAGTTAAAGATGAGAATATTTCTAGATCACTTCGTTCCCTATCTACAGGAAGAATGATATTTATAGATGGAATTTATGTTACTGATAGAGAAAAATATAAATTTCTTGAGCAAATTATTTTAACTGAGGCACTATCTTATGCTATTTCTAAAGATTATGAGTACGCTGTCTTTAATCCATCCCATAGTTCATTAACTAGCTCAACCTTAGTAGAAATAATGCTATCCCAAGGTTTTGTAAATATTGGTTCTGAAAATAAGGAGTCTCCTGTATTAGCAGTTAATATGACTAGTCCATGTATTTTGAACTTAGACGTAGAAAATATTTTAAAAGAACCTTTTAGAAGTAACTCTAAAATTAAGAATGTAATTAATTCTAGAAGAAAATTATTGCAAGGCGCTCTTTCAAAATTATATCCTAATGAACTTTTACTTTGCTTTAATAGCGAAGTACTTCATCAAAAAATGATAAGAAATATTTGTCATGAAAATAGTATTTCTACTTATGTAAAAGCATCTAAGGAATATGGTGAAGCTATGTGTGTACCTTATGGTGATATTTTAGATAGGGATTTAGTACCAAATACCGTTACCAAATCCCTTCATACAGAAAAGTATTATTATGGTGATATGAAGAACTTCTTTATAGGCGAATCTCCCTATTACCTATCTTTAAATAACCAAATGAAAATGATAAAGTCCTTTAATCGACCAATTTTTTTAGTAGATAATATTCTCCATAAGGGGTATAGAATGAGAGCCTTAGACCCTATACTAATTAATCAAGGAATTAATGTAAAAAAAATCCACTGCGGTATTCTCTCTGGTAGAGGAAAAGATTTAATGGATATGCAAAATAGGCAAGTCTCTAGTGTATATTTCATACCTAGACTCAAAATTTGGTTTAATGAGAATTCTTTATATCCATTTTTAGGTGGAGATGCTATATGGAGAGGAGAATTTCCTAAACGAAACTTAATTCCATCAATTAATAGTATATTACCATACACTTACCCAGTATTCATAAAAAATACTTCCCACGAAAATGTTTATAATTTTTCTAAAGTTTGTCTTGAAAATTCTATAGAAATACTAAAAATACTTGAAAGAGAATATCATAACATATATGGGAGAAATCTAACCCTTTCATCACTAGGCGAAGTTATAACTACTCCTCGAAGTCCAGATATTGGAAAAGGAATTGAATATGATTTATCATCTACTCCATCAGCCTTAGTTAAAAAGGATTTAGAACTACTTACAAGACTTGAAAATATGCTATAAAAGGAGAACTATACATGTTTTACTATATATTTAATAATAATTTAATTATAACTAATGAATTTATAACACGAAATGACTTTATCTCTACAGATGAAAATTTCTGTAAAAACTATACTGGTAAGATCTTTGCTTTAACTTCTATAAATTGTGAAATTTCTAGAAGATCCTTTATAGTCTCTACTGAAAATCTTTTATTTTTAGAAAAAGAGGATTTAAGTATACTTAAGTCCTCTTATAAAATAAATAAAACAATACCTATCTGGCTTAAAAATGCCATTAATGAAAAAAGAGTTATATCCTTAAATACTAATTATCCAAACTTTCTAGATGCAGTAGTCTATTCTACCCCTCTAAAGTGGAGAGTAAATGTAGTTGGTTTAGGAGATGTAGGTGCTACTCTTTTAACCGGCCTTAAACTTCTAGGTAATGATGTAATATCTAGTTTAGGCATTTATGATAAGGATTTTAAAAAAGTGAATAGACTTAACCTTGAATTATCTCAAATTTTATCTTGCGACGGTAAAGAAAACAATCTACAAATTCTTCCCTTAAGGGAAGAAGATTTGTTCAACTGTGATATGTTTGTATTTTGTGTATCTGTAGGTATTCCTCCTATAGGAAAAGAAGAAAAAGATGTAAGACTTGTACAGTTTGATGGTAACAGAAAAATCCTTAAAGTATATGGACAAATGGCAAGAGATGCAAAGTTCAAAGGAATCTTTGCAGTAGTATCTGATCCTGTAGATTTATTATGCAAATCTCTTTTTATTGATAGCAATAAAAATAAGGATGATACCCTTGATTTTCAAGGTCTTGCTCCAGAGCAGATTCGCGGATATGGATTGGGGGTTATGAATGGTAGAGCAGCTTATTATAGTAGTTTAAGAGAAGATACTGCGAATTATTTACAAGAAGGTAGAGCTTTTGGTCCCCATGGTGAAGGATTAATAATTGCTAATAGTATTGAAAACTTCAATGAGTCTGCCTCGGATTTTCTTACTGAAAAGGCTAAAACTGCAAATTTGGAAGTTCGTGCTACCGGATTTAAACCTTATATAGCTCCAGCCCTATCTTCTGGTGCTCTCAGCATCCTTGATACCATTAAAGGTAACTTCCACTATTCTTCAAACTTTATTGGTGGTACCTATATGGGGTGCAAAAATAAATTTCTAAATGGATGTACAGAAAACGAAACATTAGATTTACCTTTAGAATTAATGAATAGATTAAAAAGTACCTATAATCTTTTAAATGAATTGTATAATAAAAAATAATAAGAATAAACTGTTTATATATCTAATATTTTTTATAACAAAAATGTTATTAATAATAATTTGTTAGGAGGGATAATAATAGAAACTTTATATGTGATATTACCAAATAAAAATACATCTCCTATATTGAATACTATGGTGTCTCATTCACTTAAAAATATACATCATGTAGTAATAGATGATGTATGTAATTTTCCTGATTTATCCTATAAAAAATTACTTTTTGTAGCTCAGGTTGAGGATGTTGGTTATGATATCCCTATGATTAACCTTCTATCAAAACTTCTAGAGAAAGGTAAAGACACCTTACTTGGATCTACCGGTGCTATTCTTATATATAGTATTGATGACCATGGTACAAAACGTTTTGCTCAAGATATTGTATATATTGCTAATAATATGGGCTGTGCTTTTATAGGCCATCCTCTAGTAGAAGCCACTAGTTCTTTAAAAAATTTTTTAACGTGGCAAAAGACTATGGATATGTCATTGAATGATATTTGTTATGATCTCTGTAGGAAACTAGTAAATCGCCTTGTAAAGGATAATCCTAAGACTCTTCAAAGTGGAAAGATTTCTGTTATATACTCTAGTCCACATAAATCATCTAATACCTTAGACCTATGGCACCTAGTATCTCATCATATTAATTATTTTCAAATTAATGAAATACAAATTGAAAGAGGAGAAGTTCTAGATTGTATAGGATGTCCTTATAAACTTTGTCTTCATTATGGAAAGAAAAAGGGTTGTTTCTATGGAGGTATTATGACAGAAAATGTTCTTCCTGCCATTGAAGAAAGTGATGCAGTAATTTGGCTATGCCCTAACTATAACGATGCTATAGCAGCTAATTTAACAGCTGTAATAAACCGTCTTACAGCACTATATAGAAGATGTAATTTTTATAATAAATCCATCTTTGCAGTGATAGTATCTGGAAATTCTGGTAGTGATTCTGTTGCTAAACAATTAATAGGTGCCCTTAATATAAATAAAGGATTTAGGCTTCCACCTTATTTCTCCATTCGTGCTATAGCTAATGATCCTAAAACGATTTTTTATGTGGAAAATATAAAGATGAAAAGTGAAGATTTCGGTAAAATAATTATAAATAATATAAAGGTGTAGAGATTGCTCTCATACACCTTTATATTATTATTATTTTTATTTACTTACTAGCTACTTTAAATAAATTGAAGCTATTTTTTAAGATCATAACTCCAATTTGTAATACCACCTAAATCACACACATTAGAATAATCTAAGTATTCTAGCATCATTGCAGCTCTAGCACTTTTATTGCCGCTATAGCAATATACACATACAGTTTCATCTTTATTCTGAACTATATCTTCAATGTCATGAGAAATATCACTTAAAGAAATCAATATGGCCCCTTCTATATGTCCTTCTCTGTAAGCCTGCTCATCTCTTAAATCTAGTATAACTAATTTCTCATTGCCATCCATTTTTCTCCTTAATTCTTCTGCTGAAATTTTTCCCATACTTATTATCCTCTCTTTTGCTTCTGTTTACAGTACCTACCCTTATATTCATAACTAAATCAGTTTTATTATACTATATAATTGACTTTTTTTTATAAATTCTGTGAACATATACACTTAGTATAGCTGCAATAGGTACTGCCACTATCATTCCAATAGCTCCTGCGTACCCTCCTCCAATTGTTAAAGCAATTAAAGTCCAAACAGCTGGAAGTCCTACACTACCACCTACCACCTTAGGTTGTATAATATTACCATCAATTTGTTGATATATAATTAAAAGTATGAATCCCCAAATTCCAAGTGTAATACTAGAAAACATACCCAATATAAATGCTACTACAGCTCCTATAGCAGGTCCTATATAAGGAATTACATTACATATACCTGCTATTACTCCAACAAGTACTGCAAAGGGATGATGAATCATTAACATAAGTATAGATGAAACTATACCTACAATAAGGGCATCAAGTAAAACTCCTCTTACAAATCCTCCTACAACTTCATCTAAATCTATAATAAATTGTTTAAGTACTGTTCCTAACTTTCCTGGTATAAAAGCTCTCCCAAATCTCCTAATAGTTTTAAATAACATCTCTTTATCTTTTAAAAAATAAAATGTAAATATTATGCTTAAAACAAAATCTATCATAAAAGAACCAAATCCATAAATGCTATTGGTAATTATGTTAACTATCTCTTGACCAATAACTGCAAACGCTGCTGTTACCTTATCCATATAAGTACTAATTTGTTGATAATTTATATCTAAAGTAGCAAAATACGAATTCAAGTTATTTATTCCATTTCTTACTACACTCTCATATTGTGGAATATTATTTATTAATGATTTTGCATTCTCTAAAAGAGGTGGAATTATAAAGTTAAATATCAATACTACTGATAGTATTATTATAAAAAAAACTAATACTATACTTATAATTCTATATATCCAATTAAATTTATTATTTTCCTTTACACTAACACATTTCTTAATAAAGATTTCAATACGCCTTACTAAAGGAAATAACAAATATGAAATTATAGCTCCTATTATTATAGGTCTTATTACACTTAAAAATCCTAATATTGCATCTTTAAATGTAGTAATAAAAGTACCACTTCTACTTACTATTTCATAGCCTATAAATAAGGCTACTCCTGTAATAACAGCTACAACTCCAATATTTATATACTTTCTATCTATATCTAACTTTTTATCTATTCTAAACCTATCCCACATATGATTTGCTCCTTTATAAAGCTTGCTTTTATGTTGATTTAATAATGTTATAATGAAAATAATCCATCTATATTTGCATTATAACACGAGTAACCTAAAATTAACAAAAAATAAATATATTATTAACTTTTAAATAATTAATTTGCAAATTAAATGAGTTCTCAATATAATTAGATTAGTTATTTGTAACCTTAGTTTATTTTAACTACAAATTTAATTATACGAGGAGATAAAACATGGAAAATATATTTGTTATTTTAAAAGGAATGGTTATTGGTGTCTCCAATGTTATTCCTGGTGTTAGCGGAGGAACTATGGCAGTAGTTCTAGGTATTTATGATAAACTTATATCTGCTGTAAATAGCTTTTTTAAAGATTGGAAAAAAAACATTTTCTTTCTTTGTGAAATAGCTATAGGTGCCGGCTTAGGTATAATACTTTTTAGTAAATTAATTACAAATTTGTTAACAAATCACCCTGAACCAACCAACTTCCTTTTCATAGGATTGATTTTAGGGTCATTTCCTATGCTATATAAAAGAGCAACAATAGGAAAAGTTAAAAAAATAAATTATCTTTGGTTTCTTGCAACTTTCATACTAATGGTAATTATGTCTATATATAGTGATATAGAGGTTAGTGCTATAGCTATGACTAGTTTAAACGTAAAATCTTTTATCTCCCTATTCCTAGCAGGATTCATTGCAGCTGCTACTATGATTCTTCCAGGAGTAAGTGGTTCTTTAGTACTTTTAATTCTTGGACTATATACTACTTTTACTAATGCAGTTTCTTCCTTTAATATTCCTTTACTTATTCCTGGTGGTTTAGGTGTTCTTGTTGGTATATTGACTATGACAAAGCTCATAGAATCCTTTATGAATAAATATCCTCAACCTGCATATTTTGCTATTTGTGGATTAATTTTAGGTTCCGTCTTTCCAGTATATCCTGGTTTTACTTTTAATTTATCAGGAATGCTATCAATTATAACTTTTTTAATTGGCTTTATTCTTACATATATACTTGGGAAAAAAGAAAATAATTAAAACATAAAAAGTAAAGACTGTTTCTAAATTGAAACGGTCTTTATTTTCTATGATAGATTATTTTCGTCCTTTAACCAAGTTTTCCATTGAACTTCAAAATCATCAATAGAACACTTTAATATATTAAAAATATCATCTACATCATAGTTTCTTATAATTTTATTTATTGTTTTCTTACCATGGGTTTCTTCTATATACTTGACTATAGTCCATGCCCATATCTTATATAGACTTTCATTTTCTTGAATTTCATTTAATTTTGGTATCATGTCTTTCTTTATAGCTTCATTTATTAATTTTTTTACTTCACCATCTTTCCATAATTCAGATAAATACATAGCTATTCCTTGTCCTATCCATGTAGATGAAACTTCTGAATTTAAAGATAGAAATTCATGAAATATATGAACTACCTGACTGTAAATTACTTTTTTAAGCTTATACTCATCATAAGTATAAGTAGATTCTTCTTCATATGCAAAAGGTGATAATATCAATAGATCATTTTTAGATGTAATAGCTACTTGACTTTTCTTAGATTCATTATTCCCCCTAAGTTTTAAAATAATTTTACTTATATAATTATATTCTCTTCTGTTCATAGCTATAATAGCCCTTATAGAAAATCCTTTATCTATTAAATGAAAATAATTCTCTAATTCTTTATATGCATAAAGTATTCCCTCTTTAACTTCTACTACAAATCTCATATCATTTCCAATATAATAAACCGTTATATTTTCATTTTGTACATACCTATAACTTTCTAACATTAATCTATTCCCCCAAACTCCAGTAATCCAGTAATCCAACCCATTTTTTCTTATATATTCTATAAATACGTTACTATTCCTTTTTATTTTTATAAAATATCTTTAATTAGTATATTATTAAATTTATTAACATTAAATTATACTTTAATTTTGTAAACTATCTTCTGATATACTTATAATTCTTTTAAAATATTTTATAATATAAAATAAAAAACATCACATTAAATAAACTAAGATTTATTTAATGTGATGTTTACTTTAAGTTAATAATCTTGTATTCTTATAAGTTTATTCAAAAGCAATTTCTAATATATTATATATATCATCTCTTTTTAAAGGTTTAAGTGTTCCAAGAGGTGCAAGGATTGCAGCATTATCAGCTATAAAATCTAATTCTTCTCTCTTAACTCCCACTTCTTTTAAAGTTATAGGTGCTCCTATCTCCTTATAGAAATCTCTCAGCGCCTCAATACCTTTTAGGGCCTTTTCTTCGTCACTACCTTCATTTATAGTAAATACATGGATTGCAAATTTCGCAAATTTCTTAACATCCTCTTTATAAACATATTTCATCCATGCAGGCATTATAATAGCAAGACCTGAACCATGGGCAATATCATTAAGTACTGAAAGAGAATGTTCTATAGAATGAGATGCCCAATCACCTTTCCTTCCAACTCCATTCAATCCATTCAAGGCTAAAGTTGCTGCAAAAGCAAGTTCACTTCGTGATTTATAATTGTTGCTATCTTTTAATAACTCTCTAGTATGTGTAATTACAGTTCTTATAATACCTTCTGAAAGTTCATCAAGCATATCAGTACTTTCTGTTCCACCATAATAAGCTTCAAATACGTGACTTATAGCATCTATTGCTCCATTAGCCGTCTGATTAGATGGCAGAGTTCTTTGAACTGAAGGATCTAAAATAGATACTTTGGGATATAATAAAGGTGAACCAAAGCTCCACTTTTTACCTTCATCTTCATTAGTTACTACACCACCTGAATTCATCTCAGATCCTGTTGCTGATAGAGTCAATATGGTAAATAGAGGTAGTGCTTTTTTAACACTTCCTTTACCTTCAAATAACTCCCATACATTGCCCTCATAGCATACTCCCGCAGCTATGGCTTTAGACGAATCTATTACACTTCCTCCACCTACAGCTAAAACTCCATCTACCTCATTTTCTTTAGCTAACTTTATGCCTTCTTGAACCTTTGATAATACTGGATTAGGCTTAACTCCTGATAATTTAATATAATCTATGTTATTATTCTCTAAAGATTCTACAACAGTATCATAAACTCCATTTTTCATTATGGAGCCTTTTCCATATACTATTAATACCTTTCTAATTCCACTCTTAACTAAATGTTTTCCTATAGTTTCTATAGTACTTTCTCCAAATACTAATTTTGTTGGATTGTAAAGTGTAAAGTTTAACATATGCTTTCCTCCTCATAAACTTATATTACTTGTAACAAACATCTTTTTATTTAATTCTATCTTAAATTTAACTTTATATCTAATAAAGCTTATGTAATTTTTTCTATATTTATCATATTATCATAATATTCTATAAAACTCCACAAAAATTTCGTGTATCGAAATTTTAATTCTTTGCAAAGTTTTATATTTTTAAATATTGACTTTATTTTTAAACATTGGTATACTAAAAACATAATTTATGGTGATGGAGTTCACCTTAACCGCAATTGCTAATGACTCCTACAGACAACACTTTGAGTATGTCTGTAGGAGATTTTCATGTGTAAAAAAACTAAATTATTACAAAATAAAATTTTTCTATGTTTTGTGTTAATAATTTATGACCTTAATCTTGACATTGTAAAACTTTAATTTAAAAGGAGGCTATTTTATGGCTACAAGTATAGCAATTATTATATTACTTGCTTTTGTTTCTAACTTTATATTTGAAAAAATTAAACTTCCTGGACTTTTAGGTATGTTAATTTTAGGAATCACTATAGGTCCCTATGGATTTAATTTGATTCATGGAGATTTACTAAATATCTCTTCTGATTTGCGTAAAATAGCACTTATTGTTATCTTATTAAGAGCTGGTATGGGGATAAAAACATCTGATTTAAAGAAAATTGGAAAACCTTCAATAAAAATGAGTTGTATACCTGGAGTATTAGAAGGTTTTTTTATAGCCTTTATTTCTACTAAATTACTAGGATTCACCTTTATCCAGGGAGGAATCCTTGGCTTTATAATTGCTGCTGTATCTCCTGCTGTAGTTGTACCTCAAATGATTAACCTTATAGATAACAAAATTGGCACTAACAAGAGCATCCCAACTTTAATATTAGCTGGTGCTTCTATTGATGATGTATTTGCAATTACAATATTAACCAGCTTTCTTGCCTTATATTCTGGTAAGAACGTTAATATAGCTTCTCAACTTTTACAAATACCACTTTCCATAATTTTAGGAATAGGACTAGGATTAATATCAGGCTTTATAATTATATATTTATTTAAAAAGTGTAGTATTAACGATGTAAAAAAAATACTAATTGTTCTAGCTATTTCTATACTTTTAACTACCTTAGAAACTCTCTTTAAAGATAAAGTATTAATTGCAAGTCTTTTAGGAGTTATGACCATTGGATTTATTCTTACAGAGAAACTTCCTAAGGTTGCTGGTCCTCTCTCTCAAGGGCTTAATAAATTATGGATATTTGCAGAAATTCTACTTTTTGTTTTAGTGGGAGCTCAAGTAAATATATCTGTAGCATTCACCTCAGGCGCAATAGGTATAGTAATTATTTTTATAGGACTAGTAGGTAGAAGTATTGGAGTTATAATTTCACTTATAGGTACTAATTTAAACATAAAGGAAAGGATTTTCTGTGTCATCTCCTATATACCTAAAGCCACAGTTCAAGCAGCCATGGGGGCATTACCTCTATCTCTAGGTGTCGTATCTGGAGATTTGATTCTAGCAATATCTGTATTATCCATTTTAATAACTGCACCTTTGGGCGCCATTGGAATAAAAGTTTCAAGTAAATCCTTATTACACGTTGAGAACTAAAAATGTAATAATACATAATATAGGACTATTTCATTTGAAAGAAATAGTCCTATATTCTATCAAATGAAATAATTTAAAAAAATTCCCCTTTTACTGTTGACTTATATTAAACAAAGTAATACAATTATTTAGTAGAAAATTTTATATACCTCGGTAGGTGAGGTTACTACAAGGATACGGGTTGCTACCGTAAAAGAGTGGAAACATTCTTAACTGGTTAGCAGATTTTGCCGAACAAAGAAGGCTTAATCTAACGCAATTTCATTGCCTTGCAGAGCTAAAACTTGAACGAGACATACTATTATTAGTATTTGCCTGCGTTTTAGTTTACGGAGGTTTTTTATTTTGTAAATTTTAGGAGGTGTAAGAAACATGGACGATGGTAGTAGTAATATTGACAATGAAGATTTAATAAGTTTATTGTTTAATCCAAAAATAAAACTCTATGTAACTTCTTACCCTCTTTATGGCATAATTTAATTTTACTTTAACTTTTTCAAAGTTAAGTCTATCATTAAGAATTTTACTTCCATAAACAGATAGAAAACATTACATAGTTATTTATCAAGGCATTAAACATGAGGTTTAATGCTTTTTTATGTCTTCATTGTTTTTTACCCACTACAACCTAGAAATTATAATTTTTCAATTTTAGTCAATACTTACTTTAACAGTTCATAATGTATTGAATCAATAGGAGGGGTAACAATGGAAAACACAATAAAACTAATCAATGAAAAAAAATTTATTGACGCAAGAAAAACTCTTGAAAAAAAGAATGTAGTAGATATAGCTACTTTATTAGGTGAAATGGATAAAGAATCTGTAGTTAAAATTTTTAGAGTACTGCCTAAAGACCAAGCTGCACATGTATTTTCTTATCTAGACCACGAGGAAAGACTATTTATAATTGATTCTATTACCGATAGTGAAATTTCAAATATTATAAATGATTTATTCATTGATGATACTATAGACTTTCTAGAAGAACTACCTGCTAATGTGGTTAAAAAAGTTTTAAAAAATACAGACGAAAATACTCGTAAGATTATAAATCATTTCTTAAAATATCCTGAAAGTTCAGCTGGAAGTATAATGACTATAGAATTTGCCGATTTAAAAAAGCATATGTCTGTAAATGAAGCTATTGCTCATATAAAGAAAACAGGCATAGATAAGGAAACTATTCACACTTGCTATGTTTTAGGCGATAACAGAGAGCTAGAAGGTATTGTTTCTTTAAGAAAACTTATTTTAAGTGATGAAAATATTCTAATAGAAGATTTAATGAAAACTGAATTTATACATGTTAATACTTTAGATGATCAAGAGAATGTTGCTCAACTATTTAAAAAGTATGACTTATTATCTATTCCAGTTACTGATAATGAAAAAAAATTAGTTGGAATAATCACCATAGATGATATAGTAGATATTATAGACCAAGAAAACACAGAAGACTTCCAAAAAATGGCCGCTATGGAGCCAAATGAAGAAGAATACTTAAAGACCAGTGTTTGGACCCTTTCTAAGCATAGGATAGTTTGGCTTCTTGTATTAATGATTTCAGCAACTTTTACAGGAAACATTATAAGAAGATTCGAAGATGTCCTATCCTCAGTAGTTATTCTTGCTTCCTTCATTCCAATGTTAATGGATACAGGCGGCAATGCCGGATCTCAATCTTCAACGCTTATCATAAGAGGTCTTGCTTTAGGCGATATAAAATTATCTGATGGATTTAAAGTTATATTTAAAGAACTAAGTGTTAGCATTATTACAGGTTCTGTTCTTGCCGTAGTAAATTTTATAAGAATATATTATTTTGAAAAGGTTAGTTTTTTAATTACCTTCACCGTATGTATAAGCTTATTCTGTACTGTTGTTGTAGCCAAAATAGTAGGGGGAATACTACCAATCTTAGCAAAAAAATTAAAATTAGATCCTGCTATTATGGCAAGCCCATTAATCACAACTATAGTAGATGCGGTTGCTCTAACTCTATACTTTACATTATCCGTAAATCTACTACACCTAGCAGTTTAATTTATATTTTAATATAATAAAGGACTATTCTAAGGCAATTTATTATCTTTTAATTATCTTAGAATAGTCCTTTAACTAATTTTAAAAAAGAACTACAAGACTTTAGTCTGTAGTTCTATAGAAAATAGATTATTATCTTCTATTTCTTTCTGCTTTTCTTGCTCTTCTGCAATCTGGGCATCTTACTGGCTCATTTTCGAATCCTTTTTCAGCGTAGAAAGCTTGCTCTCCCTCTGTAAATATAAATTCTTTACCACAGTCTTTGCATAATATTGTTTTATCTGCCATTTTAATTCCTCCATTTTTAAAGATTTACATTCAATTAACCAATTCCCTAAAAACGGAGAAAGTTATAATAGATGTGAATCTTTTTATTTTATGGTTTAAGTTTATCACTTTGTTAGTTAAATTTCAAGTATTTTTTGAATACTTATATCCATTTTTATACCAATTATAGGATTATTTTATTTTTAAATAACTCATATACTATATATAAAATCAGTCCTTATATTTTAATAAATTATTATAATTTTATATAAAAATAAAGCTATAAGATTAATTCTTATAGCTTCTATTGAAATATTAAATATTACTATCTTCTATTTCTTTCTGATTTTCTTGCTCTTCTGCAATCAGCGCATCTTACTGGGTCATTTTCGAATCCTTTTTCAGCGTAGAAAGCTTGCTCTCCTTCTGTGAATATGAATTCATTTCCGCAATCTTTACATGTTAATGTTCTATCTGCCATTTTTCATTCCTCCATTTTTAAAGATTTACTTTTAACTAACTGATTCTCTAAAACTGGAGAAAAGTGTTATTAATCTTAAATCTTTATAATATATTTTTGTATTTACTACTCTTTTAGTATATCATGGTGATAATAATAATTCAATATATATTTTAATTTTATTTCCTAGATTTTTGCACTTTAACTTTTTTACCTTTAATAATTATCTCTCCATATTTTTTTAAGAAGTTCTCACCTTTATTATTCAGTATATCTACATAAGAAATATTATCTTGTATATCTATTATACCAATATCGTCTCCATTCAAATCTGGAAGATTACTAAGAGCTCCCACTATATCTATATTCCTTATTTTCTTTTTTTTACCAGCCCCGATGTATACTTTTAGGATATCTTTATGAATTACTTTCTTTTTATTTCTCTGTCCTTCTTTAAGTTCTTTCTGACTCTCCTTAAATATACTCTTACCTTCTCTAATCTCTAAATCACTTGGAAAATTCCCCTTTTTAATACTATACCCTAGGTATTCTTCTATAGAAATCAAATACTTCTTTTCATATTCAGAAACTAAAGTTATAGCTGTACCTTCCCGTCCTGCTCTTCCTGTTCTACCTATTCTATGAACATAACTTTCCCTTTCCATTGGAACTTCATAATTAAATACATGGGTTATATTATCTACATGAATCCCTCTAGCTGCAATATCCGTAGCAACCAGTACTTTAAATTCCTTATTCTTGAACCTTTCCATAGTTTCAATCCTTATTTTTTGCTCCATATCTCCATGTAGTTGTTCTACTGAAATTCCCTCTGACTTTAATTCTTCATACACTTTTTTAACTTTATCTTTGGTATTACAAAACACTATAGCTGCATCCGGTGTGCATGCATATAAGTTCTTCCATAAGGCTTTAAACTTATCTTTATGTTCTACATTTAAATATGATTCTTTTATTTTATCACGATTAAATACCTTGGATTCTATTTCTAAAAATCTAGGGTTTATCATATAATTAGTGCATAGCTCCTCGATACTTTCTGGTATTGTTGCAGAAAATAGAGCTGTTGTCCTTTTTTTCGGTAGTCTATCTAATATATCACTTATCTGATCTATAAAACCCATATTTAGCATTTTATCTGCTTCATCAATGATTACATATGTTAAATCCTTAAAGTTTAAGTTCCCTCTATTCATATGGTCACTTATCCTCCCAGGTGTTCCTATTACTATATGTACCCTCTGCTTAAGTTCTCTAACCTGCTCATTAAAAGGCTGCTTTCCAAAAACAGCAGCACATCTAACTTTTTTTATTCTCCCTATATTGGATATATCATCTTTAACCTGTAATGCAAGTTCTCTTGTGGGAACTAGAACTAATGCTGTTATTTTCCCTTCTTCTACCCTAACTTCATTACAAATAGGAACTCCAAAGCTCGCTGTTTTCCCACTTCCAGTTTGTGATTTCACTATAATATCTTCTCCATCCAAAAGACTTGGAATTGTTTTATCTTGAACTTCAGAAGGATTTTCAAACCCTAGATTGTTTAGAGCCTGTAATATGTTTTCATTTAAATTATATTTTTTAAATCCACTTTCCATAACTATCTCCTTGTATCTAATTAATATCTAATCATTTTTCCTATTTCACATCATATTAGACTTATATATATATTTCTACTTATTTTTAAAATTTTATACATTAATACTTTTATATAAATAGTTAATTCTATATAGCTCAAAAATAAAAGCTATAAGAATCACTTCTTATAGCTTTCATTGAAATATTAAATATTAATTATCTTCTATTTCTTTCTGCTTTTCTTGCTCTTCTGCAATCAGCACATCTAGTTGGCTCATTTTCGAATCCTTTTTCAGCGTAGAAAGCTTGCTCTCCCTCTGTGAATACGAATTCGTTTCCGCAATCTCTGCATGTTAATGTTCTATCTGCCATTTACAATTCCTCCATTTTAAAGATCCACCTATTATTAACAAATCCTCGAATTGGAGAAAATTATTATATATGTTAAATCTTTATTTCAATTTTATTTGTGTTTAACCACTTACTCAGTATAACATACACTTTACGTATAATGCAAGTAATTATATAAATATTTTATTTTTTCTTTATTTATACAGTAGTAATCCTTTTATTACTTATTTCAAATACTATTTGTTCATCCTTACCATCTACTAAAATATTGCATCCATCGTAAACTTCCCCAGCTATAATTTTTTTTGCAATCATGGTTTCTAAAACATTTCCAATATATCTTTTTAGTGGTCTTGCCCCATAAACTGGATCATAGCCTTCTGTTGCTAAAATCTCCTTAGCTAGGTCAGTAATTTCTAAACCTATATTTTTGTCATATAATCTTCTTTTAACATGGTCAATAAATATATCAATAATTTTCTTTATACCTTCAATATTTAGTGGTTTAAACATTATAATATCATCTACACGGTTTAAAAATTCTGGCTTGAACCTACTCTTCATTTCACTCATTACTAAAGCTTTAGTTTTTTCAGTAATCACACCACTATCCTCTAGTAGATGACTACTACCTATATTAGAAGTCATGATTATTATAGTGTTTTTAAAGTCTATAGTTTTGCCCTTATTATCAGTGAGTCTTCCATCATCTAATATTTGTAGAAATACGTTAAATACATCTTCATGAGCCTTTTCTATCTCATCAAATAAAACTACTGAATATGGATTTCTTCTTACAGCTTCAGTTAATTGTCCCCCTTCTTCATAACCTACATATCCTGGAGGCGCTCCTATAAGTCTTGATACTGAATATTTTTCCATGTACTCTGACATATCAATTCTTATAATATTTTCTTCACTATCAAATAAATTTCTCGCTAAAGTTTTAGCCAGTTCTGTTTTACCTACCCCTGTAGGACCTAAGAAAATGAATGAACCAATAGGTTTATTTTCATCTTTCATTCCTGCTCTAGCCCTAATTACGGCATTAGCAACAGCTGTCACTGCTTCATCTTGACCTATTACCCTATTGCTAAGTTCCTCCTCTAATCTTAATAGTTTTTCTCTTTCCCCTTCTACTAATCGTGTTACTGGAATTCCAGTCCACTTAGATACAATTTGAGAAATTTCTTCTTCTGTAACTTCTTCTTTAAGAAGAGCTGTTTCATAATTATTGTGCATGCTTTCTTCTTTTTCTTTTATTTCTTCTTCAAGACGTGGTATAACCCCATATTTTAGTTCTGCAGCACTATTTAAATCATATTCTCTCTCATACCTTTCAACCTTACCTCTAGCTTCATCCAATTGCTCTTTCAAAGTTCTAACTTCAAGAATCTTACTTTTTTCTTGTTCATATTTAGCAGTCATTTCATCATTTTTTTCTTTTAATTCTGCTAACTCCTTTTGAAGTTGTTCAAATCTCTTTTGAGATGCTTCATCACTTTCTTTAAGCAGAGCTTCTCTTTCAGTCTCTAATGTAAATAGCTTTCTTCTAACCATATCAAGTTCTGTAGGAAGAGAATCTATTTCACTTCTTATCATAGCCCCAGCTTCATCAATTAAATCTATGGCTTTGTCTGGTAAAAACCTATCTTGAATATACCTATTAGATAATTTTGCTGCTGTTACTATAGCTGAATCGTGAATTCTAACTCCATGGTGTATTTCAAATCTTTCCTTAAGTCCTCTTAATATTGAAATTGTATCTTGTACTGTAGGCTCTTCTGCAATAACTGGTTGAAATCTTCTCTCTAATGCTTTATCTTTTTCTATATATTGTCTATATTCATCAAAAGTAGTAGCTCCAATACAATGTAATTCTCCCCTTGCTAGCATAGGCTTTATAAGATTTCCTGCATCCATAGCTCCGTCAGCTTTTCCAGCACCTACAATGGTATGAATTTCATCTATAAATAATATTATCTTCCCATCAGAACTCTTAACTTCCTTTAGTACAGCTTTAAGTCTTTCTTCAAATTCACCTCTATATTTAGCTCCTGCAATTAAAGCTCCCATATCTAAAGAAAAAATTATCCTGTCTTTTAATCCTTCTGGTACATCTCCACGTACAATTCTTTCTGCCAAACCTTCAACTATGGCAGTCTTACCTACTCCAGGCTCACCAATAAGCACTGGATTGTTTTTAGTTCTTCTTGACAAAATTCTAATTACACGTCTTATCTCTTCATCTCTTCCTATTACAGGATCTAATTTATGTTCCTTAGCAAGGTCAATTAAATTAGTTCCATACTTAGCAAGAGCATCATAAGTTCCCTCTGGATCATTAGTATCTACCCTTTGATTTCCCCTAACCTGAGATAACACTTCCATAAATCTTTCTTTATCTATACCATATTCCTTAAGTATTTTCCCTGATATACCTTTTGCATCAATCTCCATAATAGCTATCATTATGTGTTCTACACTTATATAGGAATCATGAAATTTCTCTGATATATCTTGTGCCTTAACTAAAACTTCATTGATTCTTCTAGTGGCAGTAACTCCAGATGAACGAGCTCCTTCTCCTAATACTTTAGGCATTTTCTCTAACTCTAAATTTACTTTTCTTTTAATTCCTTCAACATCCACAGCCATTTTTTCAAGGACATTAGGTATTAATCCATCTCTTTGATTTAGAAGTGCAGAGAATAAATGAATAATATCTACTTGTTGATGATTATTTCTTACTGCTTCCTCATAGGCATCATTTAAACTTTGTTGAACTCTTATTGTTAATTTTTCTGTTTCCATAACATCACCTACTACTCCAATTCTATATCTTGTTAAGTAGCATTTCTCCTTTCATAAAACTTAAATATTATTTACTATCTTTCTAAATAGCTTTAAAAATTCTTCTCTTTCATCAGTTGTGTCTAAGGCATTTAAAACATATCCATACAATTTTCTTTCAAAAGCTAGATGTTCATTTTTCACTTCTTCGCCTTCATCTGTAAGTTGTAATCCATAGGATCTTCTGTCTCTCTTACTAATAGTTCTATTCACATAATTAAGTCTTTCTAGCCTATCTATAGCGCTGGTTAAAGTACTTTTAGGTATGTCTAACATATTACAAATTTCCTTTAAAATTATATCCTCCCTATCATAGACAATTCTTATAATACTAATTTCCATAGTATTAAGTCTTTCTATTCTAGGAAATTCCTCCATAGTCCTATATTGATTTGAAAAAGACAAAAACATTTTCCATAAATTCGCAAATTCTTCAATTAACTTGTCATTATCCTCCATTACATCTACTCCTTTAAAATCTTCTTATATCCTATAATCATCATAATTCAATTATTAAATCAATAGATTACAACCTATATTATTGTTTGCTAAACATAAAATTTAATTAGTACGAAATTCGTACTTTATCTTTAAATAAATAGTACTACTGTCGTACTATTTTGTCAATAATGAATTTTTTTATCAAAAATAAAAGTAATAATGAAAATCTACTACCATTATTACTTTTATTATATTTACAATAAATTTTGATTTAATTATTTCTTATTTCTTTCCGCTAACTACTGACGAGTTTTCTTCATAGATTTTCTCTTATTAGTAGAAGTGTTTTTACCCTTTTTTCTTTCTAAAGAAGTTCTTCCATTACTTCCTCTATGTAAAACTGTTTTACTATTACTATGTTCTTTTCCAACCTTTTTATGTCTACTGTAATTTCCACCATGGTTAAGATTTTTTCCTTGTGTTTTAGGCCTTATTAAACACTTCGGTCCATTTCCTATTAAATCTTCTCTTTCAGCTTCCACTAAAGCTTCATATACTATATCATACTTTTTAGGGTTTCTATATTGAAGAAGAGCTCTTTGCATTGCTTTTTCCCTCTTGCTCTTAGGTACATATATCTCTTTCATAGTTAATGGATCTACCCCTGTATAGAACATAGCTGTAGATAAGGTTCCAGGTGTTGGATAAAAGTCCTGAACTTGCTCTGGCTGATAATTAATATCTCTTAGATATTCTGCTAACTCTATAGCTGATCCTAATGTGCTACCTGGATGACTAGACATTAAGTAAGGTATAATATACTGTTTCTTTCCAACTTGCTCAGTAAGATTATAAAACTTATCTACAAATCTATCATAGGTCTTCCCAGATGGTTTTCCCATATACTTTAAAACATCAGCACAAACATGCTCTGGAGCTACCTTTAATTGTCCACTCACATGATGTTCTACAAGCTCTTTAAAGAAGGTATCATTTTTATCTGCCATTATATAATCATAACGTAACCCTGAGCGTACAAATGCCTTTTTCACCTTAGGAGTAGCTCTTACCTTTCTTAGTAGTTCTAAATACTCAGTATGATCTGCATCTATATTTTTACACGGTTTTGGATATAAACATTGTTTATGCTTACATGCACCATGCTTAAGCTGAGTTTTGCATGCTGGACGTCTAAAGTTTGCAGTAGGACCTCCCACATCATGAATATATCCTTTAAAATCAGGCAAATTTGTTATTTCTACCACTTCTTGCAAAATAGAATCTTCGCTTCTACTCTGAACTATTCTTCCTTGATGGAAAGTTATAGCACAAAAAGAACAATTTCCAAAGCAACCTCTAGAACTAACTATACTAAATTTAACCTCTTCTATAGCAGCTATTCCACCTTCTTCTTCATAACAAGGATGATAATTTTTGGTATAAGGCAATCCATAAACATGGTCTAACTCTTCCCTAGTTAGAGGCATCTCTGGTCTATTTTGTACCACATATCTATTGGCATGCTTTTGTACTAGAGTCTTTCCTCTTACTGGATCTTGTTCTTCATATTGAACTTTAAATGCTCTGGCATACTCCATCTTATCTATAGATACAGCTTTATAGGACGGTATCTCAATATACCCGCTTACATATTCTAAGTCATCTATCATATAGCATGTTCCAGGCACATGTCTTATATACTGAACTTCTAATCCATCATTTAAACAATTTGCCACTTCTACTATTTGCTTTTCACTCATTCCATATATAAGTAAATCAGCACCACTATCTACTAACATTGATTTTCTTACCTTATCACTCCAGTAATCATAATGGGCAAATCTCCTAAGACTAGCCTCTACTCCACCAATTATAACCGGAATATTCTTATATGCTTCTCTAATTTTATTACAGTATACAATAGTAGCTCGATCTGGCCTTAAACCCATTTTTCCACCCGGGGAATAAAGATCCTTTTCTCTAACTCTTTTAGCTACAGTGTAATGATTTACCATGGAATCCATGTTACCACCATTAACTAAAAATCCTAATCTAGGTCTTCCTAATTTCATAAAATCTTCAGTGCTATGCCAATCAGGTTGAGGAATTATTCCTACTTTAAATCCTGCATCTTCAAGAACTCTAGAAATTATAGCAGTACCAAAGCTATGATGGTCTATGTATGCATCTCCTGTTACTATTATAAAATCTAACTGTTCCCATTGTCTTTCTAACATATCATCTTTACAAATTGGTAAAAATCTATTTTCTAACATTTAATCACCTACTCAAATATAGTTCAAATTTATAATTCAACTCAAGGTCTAATTATACTATAAAAAGAATCAAGAGACTATTTCTTTTACAAAATAATCTCTTGACTCTAAATTAAATATATTGGTATTTTATAATAGTTGGCTAAATTAATTTATATTGTTACTTAAAACCCTTAACACCTTAAGCTATTTTAGTAACTTTTTCTTCCTTTAACATCTGTGCAACGTAGTTAGCTAAATCAACAACTCTTGCTGAATATCCCCACTCATTATCATACCAAGATGCTACTTTAATCATGTTTCCATTTACCATAGTTGATAATCCATCTACTATAGAAGATCTACTATCTCCTTTAAAGTCTACAGATACTAATGGTAATTCACATAAACCTAATATTCCCTTAAGTTCATTTTCAGATGCTTCTTTAATTACTCTATTTATTTCTTCTACTGTAGTTTCTTTTTCAACTTCGCATACTAAATCTGTGATAGATACAGCAGCTGTTGGAACTCTTAATGCAAATCCATCTAATCTACCCTTTAATTGAGGTAATACCTTTGCAACCGCTTTAGCAGCTCCAGTTGTAGTTGGCACTATAGATTCCCCTGCCGCTCTTGCTCTTCTTAAATCTTTATGACTCTTATCAAGGATTTGTTGGTCATTTGTATAAGAGTGAACTGTAGTTATAAATCCTTTTTTAATTCCAAATTTATCATCTATTACTTTAGCTACAGGTGCTAGACAATTAGTAGTACATGATGCATTTGATATGATTGTATGTTGTGATAAATCTAAATCAGAATCATTTACACCCATTACTACCGTTATATCTTCATCTTTACCTGGCGCTGTTAATATAACTTTCTTAGCTCCTGCTTTTACATGATCCATAAGTTCTTCTTTTGTTTTAAATTTTCCAGTAGACTCTATAACTAAATCAACCTCTAAGTCCTTCCAAGGAATTTCTTTTGGTGATCCACATCTTGTTATCTTTATTTCTTTATTATTAATTATTATTGAATCCTCTGTTGTCTTAACGTCTCCTTTGAAGGTACCAAAGCATGAATCATAAACAAATAAATGTGCAAGTGTTTTTATATCTGCTCTAGCATTTATAGCTACAATATTAAAATCCGTCTCAGGACTTTCACATGCTATCCTTAAAAAAGTTCTCCCGATTCTTCCGAATCCATTTATTCCAACGTTTATCATAATTGAACCCCCGCAATTCATTGTTATACTCTTTATATCAATATAGTATATCACATTAGGATATGTGTCAAATATAGTATATCATATTTTTTCTTAATTTCCCGTTGAAACATAGTATTTACTTTAATTTTCTTTTATTTACTACCATTTTCATATTTATATTTATGTAAAAAATATTTAATTTACTAGGTTGATTATTAAATTTCATTAAAAACTAATCATTTAAATCTGATATATGTGCTACACTTTTTCATTTGAAATATAAATAAAAATCCCACCAAGTTTGGTGAGATTTTTATTTGTTACTTTTAAAGATGAGTTTGAAGTTTAGCTTTAATGTCTTCTGGAGACATATACCCTACCATTCTATCTACAGGAATTCCATCTTTAAGTACTACCATAGTAGGTACACTCATAACAGAGAATTTTTTAGCAAGAGATCTACTTTCATCAATATCTGACTTTAAAAATTTAATTTTACCATCAAAATCTCCTTGAATATCTTCTAATACTGGGGTTAATCTTTGGCATGGTCCACACCAAGTAGCAAAGAAATCCACTAAAACTAAACCTTTGCCTGCTTCATTTTCAAAATTATTTTCATCTATAACTTTCATAATAATCATCCTCCTATTCTTTTAAAGGTTAATACCTTTATTTTACTATAAATACATAAATTAAAAAAGTCTTCTTTTCATCATTATCCCATTTTATTTCGTATATCTAAGTATAATCCTTAAAAATCCTTTTAATATCATCATCAATCTACGAATTTCAAAGATTATACCATATCAATATTTTTTATATGCTATTTTTCTAGCCATTAACCCTATAAGAGGAATTTCATATTCTTTATATTCATAACACTTTACCATTGAAATAATTTCAAATATAGTTATAACTATAGCAACTATACCTGTTATTATTGCTGATAGTAATATAGTACCTAGGGCCCCATATGCTAGAGGTCTAAAAAACATTAATCCTATACTCCCACCTATAATCATAAATATAATAGAACTAAATATAATACCTACAATATTTATTAAAAAAGCTTGCATAGCATGAAACTTCACAAAACTGCTATCCTTTTCTAAAATATAAATTACAATAGGAGCAAGCCATGCTATAATCTTTATTCCTGGAATAAAAATTACTACTATTGCTGCACCGTAAGCAATCAGCGCCATAACATTAGCATCTATATTTCCTATTGAAGACTTATGTGGTTCATAAATATTCATATAATACCATCTCCTTTTATATCCATATAATTATATTATTCCTTAACATAGTTATAATTACAATATATTTAATTCCTTATTTTTAAAATTTATAAAGAAAGGAATGGAAAAAGCTCATAAATAGTTAATTTCGATTTATGAACTTTCTACACTCCTAATAAATATGAAATTATATATGTTTATACTTACTTAAGCTCACCATGTTTTTCATAATGTGCAATTTCTTTTATTTTATTGCTATGATCTACAAAAACCACTGTTGGTTTATGTTCTTTGGCTTCTTCTCCATTCATTTCACAATAACTCATAATTATAACCTTATCTCCTACTTGAACACATCTAGCTGCTGCTCCATTAAGGCATATAAGACCACTACCTCTTTTTCCTGCTATAGTATAAGTTTCAAATCTACTTCCATTGTTAATATCTACAATTTGAACCTTTTCATATTCTAGAATTCCTGCTGCATCAAGTAAATCTTCATCTACTGTAATACTCCCTACATAATCAAGCTCAGCTTGAACTACAGTAGCTCTGTGTATTTTTCCCTTTAACATCGTTATTGTCATTGTTTTTCCTCCTAATTATATGTGATAAGTAAAGTTATCAATTAATCTTGCTTTTTTAAAGTACACTGCCAATGCTACTAGGACATCCTCCTTAATCTCTTTTACCATCTCTAAACTTTCACTGCTTACCACTTCTATATAATCTATTTTGGCTAAATCTTCTTTCTCTATATCTTCCCTAATTAGCTTTTTAATATTATCTGGATTTCTTTCTCCATCCTCTAATAGTTTTTTAGCCATAGAAAGAGATTTATTAAGCACTAATGCAGCCTTTCTTTCTTCTGGAGATAAATATATATTTCTTGAACTCTTCGCAAGTCCATCAGTTTCTCTAATAATTGGACATCCTACTACTTCAATATCAAAATTCATATCTCTTACCATTCTTTTTATAACCGCTAATTGCTGAGCATCCTTTTCTCCAAAATATGCTCTATGGGCAGGTATAATATTAAATAACTTAGAAACTACAGTGCAAACTCCTCTAAAGTGCGTTGGTCTACTACTTCCACAAAGTCCAGTGGTCAAACCACTTACCTCTACAAAAGTTGAAGCATCTTTATAATACATATCTTCACTTTCTGGATGAAATATTAAACTTGCTCCAGCATTTTCACAAAGTTTTGAATCCCTTTCTAAATCTCTAGGATATTTATCTAAATCTTCATTAGGTCCAAATTGAGTTGGGTTTACAAAAACACTAACTACTACTCTATCATTTTCTGATACAGCCTTTTTAATCAAACTTTCATGACCTTCATGTAAATAACCCATAGTTGGAACTAATCCTACTTTTAAACCTTGAGCCTTCCACCCTTTAACTACTTCTCTTACTTTTATTATATCATTTAATATTTCCATAATCTTACCTTCTTTTTAGTTTAATTTTATTAATTTACTCAGCACTAAATTTACTTTTAATATAGTTTAGATATAACCTCTTCACTTATTTTAAATCCATGCTCTAGTGCTGGAAAAATTCCCTTACTTACATCTTCAATATAAGCTTTAAAAGCTTCTGTCATTGTAGCTCCTAAATCCGCATATTTCTTAACAAACTTAGGTGTAAAATCATTAAACATTCCTAACATATCTTGATATACAAGAATTTGCCCATCGCAACTAGCTCCTGCACCAATACCTATTGTTGGAATTGATATTTCTTTGCTAATTATCTCTGATAACTTAGCTGGAACACACTCTAAGACCACTGAAAATGCGCCAGCTTTTTCTACTGCTTTTGCTGCTTCAATAAGTTCTTTAGCCGCTTCTTCACTTTTTCCCTGCACCTTAAATCCCCCTAAGGAATTTACTGATTGAGGGGTTAATCCTATATGTGCCATTACAGGAATAGATGCTTTAGTTATAGCTTCAATTCTATCGCACATATCTACTCCACCTTCTAGTTTTACACATTGAGCACGTCCCTCTTTCATAAGGCGTCCTGCATTAAAAACAGCGTCATAAACAGAAGTTTGATAAGACATAAATGGCATATCTGCAACTACTAAAGCATTTTCTGTTCCTCTTGCTACGGCCCTTGTATGATGAATCATATCCTCCATAGTTACTGAAATTGTATCCTCATAACCAAGGCACACCATCCCTACTGAATCTCCAACTAAAATACCATTAATTCCTGAACTATCAATAATCTTAGCCATGGAATAGTCATAGGCAGTAAGCATAGTTATTTTTTCACCCTTTGCCTTTGCTTCTCTAAATGTTATAGCCGTATTTTTCATTTTATTTTTCCTCTCCTAGAAATTCTTCAATCTCACTATAATCTCTATTTTTATTTTTTTTCTTTGCCACCTTTAACAAATTATTATTTAACATCCTATATAAAACTTTATCTTCCTCACTTAAACAAGCTATATGAGCCTTCATGGTAGATAAATCCCCTCTTTCCAATGGTCCTGTAAGGCTTTTTACCATTCCTGAAGATTTTATATTCTCTATATTATTGGTTATAAGAGGATATAAGGCTTCAATGGCTAAATCTTCACTAAAACCACACTGTTTAAGATAATTTACACCATTATTAATAAGCCCTAGAACCAAGTTACTGCTAATAACTGATGCTAAGTGATATAAACTCTTACTTTCTTTTTCAATAATTTTTACCGAATTACCTAGAGAACGAAAAACTCCAGCTAATTTATCAATATATTTTTCATGTCCCTCAATAGTTATAAAAGCCTTTTTAAAATTTTTATAGGAATTATATTTGTCTGATATGGCAAACATAGGATGTATAGAATATGGGTAAGCACCAAACCTGCTTATATCTGAAAAGATTTCCGAAGATAACAAACCACTACAGTGGCATATTAATTTATTTTTTATAGACAACTCTTTAAGCTCATTCCAAACCCCCTGAATTTCTCCATCTGGGGTAGTAATAAAAATCACATCACTTTCTTTCATTAACTCCTTTAAGTTTATGAAAGATTTTGTGCCAGTAAATTCTGCGGCTTCCTTTGCTGAGCTATGATTCCTACTATAATATCCAATAAGTAAGATACCATTCTCTTTAAAGTATTTTCCTAGTGAAAAACCAACCTTCCCGGCTCCAATGAATCCAAATTTTATAACAATCACTCCTCACTTTATCTGTTTTCTAAGTTAATATTAAAACAATACATAGATATTAACTGCAATTTAAAACTAAAAATCATGTGAAGTAATTTGTTATCTAAGTCTCATTCTAAAAGATATGAGCTGTCCGTAAAACTTTTCCTTTATAGCTGTTTTCCCTAGAGAATAATAGCTATATACAAATTAGAATATTATTTTTCAATCTATATTCTAATTTAAAGATATAATCAAATTATAGGTGCAGTTATTTCTATACTGCCCATAATTACTTATAACACAATTATATAAGTAATTCAATGTATATAAATTGTATTTTTTAGTTTTAAAATTCTATAAACACTCTCATTAATTCTTTTTTCGGTAATGATACCATTTCTAACAGCTTCTACTACTCCATCTATGGCTCTATTTTGATCATGTATACCTGCTGATACTATTATTACGTCAATCCCTGCTTCTATAGCTTTAACCGCTGATTCATTAGTTGGATACTTACCTTTAACTCCCTCCATAATCATATCATCTGTAACAACTACTCCATTAAATCCTAACTCTTCCCTTAAAAGCTTTGTGACAATATTTTTAGATATACTTGCTACGTAATTCTTATCCAGTTGAGGTAAATATAAATGACCCACCATTATCATATCAATACCATTCTCTATTGCATATTTAAATGGGATTAACTCTAGATTTCTTATTTCATCAAGGGATTTATTTATAACTGGCACCCCCACATGAGAGTCAACATCTGTATCTCCATGTCCTGGGAAATGCTTTCCTGCTCCTAAAACACCTGCACTCTTCAAACCTTTATAAACTTCCGTCCCCATTTTCTTAACAATTTCAGGATCATCTGAAAATGCTCTATTACCTATAACTGGATTATTAGGATTAGAATTCACATCTAGCACCGGTGCGAAGTCAAGATTAAAACCTAAAGACTTTATAGTTTCACCTATAGCTTTTCCATGTTCAAAAGCATAATTTAAATCTCCAGTAGCTCCTACATCCCATGCAGATTCAAAACGTCCTATTTCCTTAGGAATTCTACTTACAACTCCACCTTCTTCATCCACTGACATAAAAAGTTTAATCTTGTTTTCATTATTTAACCCATTCAAACTTTCTATTAATTTTTTTGTCCCATTTACAGTGTTAATATTTTTACTAAATAATATTATCCCTCCTACTTTTTTATTTTTTATTAAACTAATAATATTATCATCCACCTCATAACCATCAAATCCAACAATAAACAGCTGACCTACTTTTTCCTCTAATGACATAGCATCTATTTCATCTTGTATTGAGTCAACTTGAGGCTCCTCTTCACCGAATTCTTCTACCTTATTATTATTTTTCAAATTCCTATTAGAGTTATCTTCTATATCTATTTTATTATTATACTTTGATTGTTTACTTATAAAGCTACATCCATAGAATAAAATATTTGATGTGCAAATAACTACGACAATCATTATAACCTTTGTTAATTTACTAATTACCTTGAAAATATTTCTATTGCTTTTCATTTATTTTACACTCCTTTAATTTCCTATAATAAAATACACAAAATAAACCACACTAAAATTATATTCAAATTTATTTTTTTAGGAGGAATTCTTATGACAAAGGATAGTCAACCAGATAACAAACAAGCTAGAATGGAAAAATGTAATTATCAAACACCAATTACTAGTGAGACAGGAAAAAATCATAATAGAACTGCTAAAAAGCACTCTATTAAGAGAGAAGGATTTCAAAGCCCTCATATAAATTAAAATTATAACCGATCCTTAAGTAATGGGGAATTTCCCCATTACTTTTTTAATATATTTTAATATATTATTCTTTTATCACATATTAACACCTTTGTTAAACTGTAATAATATATTTATATACGGAGGTGTATAAATTATGATTTATTTTGCTCATAGAGGTGCTAGCAAAAATTATCCTGAGAATACTTTGCTTGCCTTTCATAAGGCTATTATTGCAGGTGCAAAAGCAATTGAACTAGATGTTCATAAAACAAAGGATAATAAACTAGTAGTTATTCATGATGAAGATGTTGCAAGAACCTTTAAGGGTAAAGGACTTATAAAAGACTTAACCCTCGAAGAAATTAGTTCCTTCAAATCTAAAAATATTGATTATGAAAATAGCAAGTTATGCAAGATTCCAACTTTATACCAGGTCTTAGAGTTACTTAAACCTAGTAAAGTCCTTATAAATATAGAACTTAAAACTGATGTTATTCACTATAAAAATATAGAAAAAGACGTGATTGATTTAATAAAAAACTATGGTATTGAAAACCATGTATTACTTTCTAGTTTTAATCACAATTCCCTTGAAATATGTAAGTCTATAGATAAAAATATAAAATTAGGTGTGTTAATTGATAGAAAAATTGATAATATAATTTCCTATGCTAAAAATCTAGGTGCTTATTCTTTAAATCCTAATGTTTATTTAGTAAATGAGCCTTTAATCAAATTGGCTCATAATAATAACTTAAAAGTATTTACCTATACCGTAAATAAACCATTTATAGCCAATCACCTTGATAAAATTGGATGTGATGGTATCTTTACCGATAACATAGAGAAATTTATTTAAGTATGATTTTAAGTTCAGTAGACAAAAGAAGTTAAATTACTTGCTATAACACTTTATATTATACTTTATACTAAGTTATTTTAATATTCATAATTTAAAAATAATCGTAGAAGTACTTTTACTTATAATGGTATAATTATTTAGAGTCCAAAAATAATTATTGAAAAGGTTGTGATAAAATTGAAAACAAAACGAATAGTTTACAGCGGACTTTTAATTGCGTGCAGCATTTTACTTCCCCAATTATTTCATTTAGTGGGAGGTCCCGGTATTGGAACAACACTTCTTCCTATGCATATTCCAGTTTTAATTGCTGGATTTATCCTTGGTCCTATTACCGGATTAATAATTGGAATTATAAGTCCTATTTGTAGCTTTTTATATACTGGAGGAACAATGCCTGCAATACCTATGCTATATCTTATGATAGTTGAGCTAGGTACTTATGGATTATTTACAGGTCTTATATTTAAGAAATTTAAATTCAACATATATGTATCACTTATTGTATCTATGATTGCAGGTAGAATAGCTAGAGGTTTAGTTTTTGTCGTTGCTACAAAATTCTTGGGAATTTTTCTTCCTCCTGCTATGGGTATATCTCTATCAATAACTCAAGGTATTCCCGGAATAATACTTCAAATGCTAATTATCCCACCAATTCTCTATTTATTATGTAAGCTACCATATACTAAAAACTTAATGACTCAATAAATTTGGAGGCGTATTAAAATGAAAACCCGTATAAAAGCTTTACTTGAAGAATATAAATATAGCTGTATCCTTATGAGCAAAGAAAAAACTGTGATGACTTCCTTTGATAAAGGTGTAAGCCCTATATATAAATATATCAAAGAAAATGGAGTGTCTCCTATACCATTAATAATGGGGGATAAAATTGTTGGAAAGGCAGTTGCTCTGATGGCTATTTATGGTGGTGTGGAATATATTTACACACAAATAATCAGCCAAGGTGCTATAGATATTTTAAATTCCCATAATATTAAGTTTGACTACGAAGAAATAGTTCCTTATATAAATAATCGTAAAAAAGATGGGCAATGTCCTATGGAAGCATCTTTGTCTGGCACAATAAATCCTGAAGAAGGATTTAATATAATTGATACATTTATCAAAAATAGAGAATTAAAGGAGTGTCCAAAATGATTTATAAACCCTATGGTAAAACTGGTAAAATGGTTTCTGCCCTCGGCTTTGGTGGAATGAGATTTAAAGATGATTGTTCCATTGAAGAAGGAGCTGAAATAGTTAGGTATGCAAATAGCCTTGGTATAAATTACTTTGATACTGCACCTAACTATTGCAATGATAGAAGTGAAGATATCTTTGGAGAAGCTTTTAAAAATATGTCTGGTGAATTCTATGTATCTACTAAAAGCAGTCTTGGTAGTGAACCAGATGCAGATTCAGTAAGACGTAGAATAGAAAACTCACTCAAAAGACTTGGTATAGACAAAATTAACTTTCATCACATGTGGTGTATTATGGACCTTAATCACTATAAAAAAGTTATGGCCAAAGGTGGTCCTTATTGGGGAGCTCTTAAAGCTAAGGAGGAAGGCTTAATAGACCACCTAGTATTTTCTACCCATGCTTCTGGTGAAGAAATTAGAATTATGGTAGAAGAAGGTTATTTTGAAGGAGTAACCTTAGGGTACAACATTTTAAACTTTCCGTATCGACAAGAAGGTATTTTAGCTGCTCATCAGCATGGTCTAGGAGTAGCAACCATGAACCCTTTAGGTGGTGGATTAATTCCTGAAAATCATTAATCTCTTAACCTATTTTTATTAACAACGGTAGTATTCCTCCCCTTTTCCTTAGCCTCATAAAGGTTTATATCTGCTCTATGTATTATATCTTCCGTATTCATATCTAAATCTCTAAAGCCATATACTCCGAAACTACAGGTTATACTAAACTTATTCCCTTTATGTTCAAGGGTCGTTTCCTCTAAATTCTTCCTAATTCTTTCTGCAATAATTTCTGCTTTATCTTCATCTGTATCATTTAAAACTATTAAAAATTCTTCTCCACCATAACGTCCAATCCAATCACTTCCATTACTTCTAATATATTTTGAAGCAATTCTCGTAAAATCTTTTAATACATTATCTCCAACTATATGACCATAGGTATCATTAATTTCCTTAAAATAATCTATATCTGCCATTATAACAGACATAGATTTTTGTTCCCTTATAGATTTCTCAACATCAACTTCTAATCGCTCTCTTATGTACCTTCTATTATATACACCTGTAAGATCATCTATTAGGGTAGTTTCTTGTATATTTTTCAAAAACTTCTCAATAGATTCTGCATATTCCCTCTCTCTATCTATAATAGCTCCTCCTTTTGATATATCCTTCACTAACTCAACTATATAGGTTTCCTTGCCAATATTTATAGGAGAAGCCATAACTAGAAAAATCCTGTTTTTATTATACTCTATTTTTACTACTGTTTCATTGCTTTCATATGCTTGTTTAGAAATACAATTTTCACATATACCATTTCTATACCATAACTCATAGCAATGTGTATCAGTATTTATAGTATTGTTATCTGTTGATAAAATTTTATTATTATTGGGATTAATTATTCTTATCATATCATATATATTTTTAAAAATTGAAAGTCGCTCTTTCACATCATCCATTATATCCATACTTCAAAAACCTCCTTGTTTAAAATATGGCTTCATTTGTTATGTATTTTTTATTTTTCAGCTGTAATAAAGTACATTTCTACATGTAATTCTAAAATATCTTTCATATATATTTTGAAAAAATGATCTAGAATATACCTCTTTTTAACTATTCATCTATAGGAAGTACATTTATATATTTCTCTGATACATCATTTGTCAAACTTTCTACACTCATAAGTTTTTTATTAATCTGCTTAGTCCTTGTACCTACAAGCTTATCTAAATCTGTACTTGCTTGATTTAACTTTTTCTGTGTAGCTTTAAGCACCTCTTCAAATTTTCCAAACTCTGTTTTAACTGCTCCAAGTACATTCCAAACTTCACTTGATCTTTTTTCAATTGCAAGAGTCCTAAACCCCATCTGTAAACTATTTAAAAGTGCTGCTAAAGTTGTTGGTCCCGTTATATTTATCTTATATTCTCTTTGAAGAATTTCAACCAAATTAGTCCTTTTAACTACCTCTGCATAAAGACCTTCTATTGGTAAAAACATAATTGCAAAATCAGTGGTGTAAGGTGGGTCTATATATTTATCTCTAATATCCTTAGCTGATTTCTTTATGGCTGTTTCTAACTTTTTATACCCTTCTTCTATTAAACTTTGGTCTCCTGTATCATAGGCATCCACTAAATTATGGTATACATCCAAAGGAAACTTTGAATCTACAGGAATGTATACTACATCAGAGGTTTTATCCTTACCTGGAAGTCTTATTGCAAATTCCACATTATCTCTAGATCCCTTCTTAGTTACTACATTTATATCGTACTGTTCTTTAGTAAGAATTTGATCTAAAATTCTTCCCAATTGAATTTCTCCTAAAGTTCCTCTAGTCTTAACATTAGAAAGAACTTTTTTTAAATCTCCTACTCCCATAGCTAAGGTTTGCATTTCTCCTAGTCCTTTATGCACAACTTCCAATCTTTCACTTACCAACCTAAAGGATTCTCCTAATCTTTTCTCTAATGTACTTTGTAACTTTTCATCCACAGTTTCCCTCATTTTTTCTAACTTATCCTCAGTAGATTTAAGCAACTCACCCTGTTTTTGGGATAAATCATTAAATTTTTCCTTTTGAAGATCGTTAAACTCATTAACACTTTTAGAAAATTGATTTTCAAAGGATTTAAGTGATTTTTCTATAGTATTAGAATATGTATCTAGTTGATTCTTTTGAAAATTTGCTATTTCACTCATTCTACCTAAAATAGCTTCACTTAACCTCTGTATTTGAAGATTCAACTCAATTCTAGCTTCTTTTTCACCTTTACGAGATTCTTCCCTATTTCTAGAGATTTCATCTCTAAAGGCTTTTTCTAATTTATCAACACTTTTATCTATATCTCCTACTCTTTGTTCTATATGTAAAATTGAACTCTCAATATCACCTGTACTGCCCTTATGCATTCTGCTTCTAGAATCCTTTAATTTTAAAGTAAAATATATATTTATAATTAACAATATAATTACAATAACCAATAAAATTTCCATTACCTTATCCCCAATCTTAAAATTTATATAAGAATATTACTCTCAAATACCATTTAAAGGCTAAATAGAAAATTTTATCTATTTAGCCTTATATTTAAGGTAAAATAAGAAACATGAAAATATGTTCCCTTGGTCATTATATCATTTTTCAGTATAAAATTACAAATAGATTAAATTATTAAACTCTTCAATGTTTTTTACTACCCATTTAATTTATATTAGATAATTTTCATAAGTACAATTTTAAACTCAGTACCTATGTCCACTTTACTTTTAACTTCTATATATCCTCCTTGGGCTTCAATAATTGATTTACTAAGAGATAATCCAATTCCAACAGACTCAGATTTTCCCCCTTTATAAAATCTCTTAAAAATATTAGGAAGATCCTTTTCACTAATTCCCACTCCATCATCCCTTATTACAATTTTTGTATTTATAGGGTTTTCTTCAAGCTCTATATGAATTTCACCATTATAACTATGTTCTACACCATTCTTAACTATATTAATCAACGCTTCTCCTAACCATTTCTCATCATAATTAAACATAAACTTATTTTTATTAATCTCTTCTTGATTATTTATTAACATTTCTTCATACATATTACTTTCAAATACTATATTAACTTTATTTTCTGCTGCCATCATTGCAACATTGTCTATAACTTCATAAATAGTATTAACTAAGCTATTTTCCTTCATGTTAAATTCAATTGCTCTTGCATCTACCTTGGCTAGCTTCAATATACTTTTTATAAGCCAATCCATACGATTTAATTGTGTCTTGCTATTATGTAAGAATTTTTCCCTATTATCTTCACTAATTTTCTTATTACTTAAAATATCATTATAAATAATAAGGGCAGATAGTGGTGTTTTTAATTGATGAGATATGTCTGATAATATATTTACTAGAAACTCCTTTTCTTTTTTTAAGTCTACCATCTGACTTTGTAAAACTTGTCTCATATTTTTAAATCCATAGGAAAGTTTTGCAAAATCTCCTTCCTTTTCTTCATAAAGATTTACATCATAGTTTTCCTCTAGTATTTCCTTTGAGGCTCTTGTCAAATTTCTTACTCTACTATATATACCTCTATACTGAATATAATTTAATAATATTAGTAAACCTCCAAATGTACTACCTATAATTATAAATATAAATTTACTATTTTTAAAAGCTTCATTTATTCCATCTATATACATTATATTTATATTGTCTTTATAACCATAATTATCTATAATTTTTTCTCCTAATTTTATCTCTTCCTTTGTTGGTACCTTAAAGGCTGCCTCTACTAAATCCCCTTCAAGATTAGGAAATTTTTCTACCATTGTAGATAACATTGCAGCCCTGCCATCTATATATTGACTCTTTATGTTATTAAAATAAAAGGTAATCCACATATTAACGATAAATATAAATATTATAATTATAAATAATAACACTATAGAACTCTTTTTTAATTCTGGATTTATAAGCTCTTTCATTAATTTCTCCTACTTTCCATTAACAACTTCTTTTACCCACATATAGCCTAGTCCTCTTTTCGTTATAACATATTCTGGCTTACTAGGATTATCTTCTATTTTTTCTCTAAGTCTTTTTATATAGACTGAAAGAGTATTTTCCTCTACATATGCTCCTTCTTCACCAAATAATTCCTTTAATATATGATCCTTGCTAAGTAATATTTCTGGACTCTGTAGAAATGCTAAAAGAAGCCTATATTCCTTTGCCGTTAATGATATCTTTTCATTACATTTGGATACTTCTGCACTAGATGTGTTAATAATTATATCCCCAGATCTTAAAGTTGTTATATTATTATCACCTTTGCCAACTCTTCTTAAAACTACACGGATTCTTGATAATAACTCCTTTACTCTAAAAGGTTTTGTTATATAGTCATCACCACCTATATCTAATCCCAAAATTATATTTACTTCTTCATCTAAAGCAGTTAAAAATATTATAGGTGTGTCCTTCTTTTCTTTCACGTATTTACAAAAGTCATAGCCACTTCCATCAGGTAAATTTATATCTAGAAGTATTAAATCGAACTCCTCATTATTAAATTTTTCTTTTCCATTCTCTATAGAACCCACTCTAAAAACCTGATACCCTTCTTCTTGAAGAGTATATTCTACTCCTAAAGCCAATGCCTCATCATCTTCAACTAATAAAATTCTATTCATTACATAACCTCCTCCATAAACAAATTTTCAAATTATTTATTAACACTATTTTATAACTTGCATTTATAACTTAATTTTATCATTAAAATCATATAACATTATAGGAATTTTAAAAAGCCTAGGTTATAATTATATTAAAACAAAAATCCAAAGAATATTTCCTTGGATTTTTGTTTTATCTATTTCTTATTCTTATTTTGGAATAACTGTTTTATTTAATAATAGGTCTATATTATTTATTCGCCTCTTATACTATCAATAATATTTTGTTTACTCAATCTTCTAAGAGGTATTAATGCCGAAACATATCCCATAATAATTACAGCTACAATAGAAATAATAATACTATTCCATGGTAATGTGAATTTGAAATCCCTAATATTTGACATAGGATTATATAGTATATATGCTAGTATAGTACCTGCTACTGAACCAATAATTCCTCCATATAGTCCAAATAATACACCTTCAAAGGTTATCATTTTTCTCACTTGTTTCCTTGTCATCCCTATAGCTTTTAAAGCTGCTATTTCCTTATTTCTAAGAAGAATATTTGTAGTTACTGTATTTACAATGTTTACTGCACTTATTAAGGTTATTACTATTATAAATCCCATAAGCAATATACTCATTTGCAATTTATACGCCTTTTCACTTTTAGCAGATTCTATTTTATTATAATATCCAATTCCTGCATTTGTATTTTCTATCTTTTTTAGCGATTTATCTATTTTATCTAAATAACTTTCATTCTTAATCTTTATTCCCACATCTGTAACTTTAAAATTTTTCATCTGCTGCTGATTGCCTTCTATTATATTCTTAACAGTATTCTTACTTCCTATAACGTTTAATACTCCTTGATAATCTAAATCACTAAAAGGCTGAACATCCATAATTGCTGCTACTTTAACCTTCTTAAGCTCCTTACTATTAAAGTTCTCTTGTCCATCTGAATATTCCACATCACTAATTAGTATCTCATCTCCCACTTTAAGTTTAGCCATGGGTGCAATAAGACTTCTCTTATCTCCAAAGAATGTTGTTTCTCTAACTATAATTACTTCTCCATCCTTAAGATTATCAATGCTACCTTCCTTAATATATTTCTTAGCCACATTTAACTTATTATCTTCATAGGCTTGAAATACAACACTAATTTTCGATTTGTTTTTTCCATCAACTTTACTCTTGAATAAATCTTCATCCCTATTTTCTGCTGCCCACTGTCTTACTTCTTTAGGTATAGCAGAATCCTCAACAAATCCTTGAGTTAATATGAAATTATAATGTTTATAGACTTCACTTACCCCTGAAATATTTCTTACTTCTTCAATTAATTTATTATTTATAGCATCTAGTTTTTCAGTATTGCCATTATCATAAATGGTAAATGCAATGTCATTATCTTCAGTAACCTTCTCAGAAAAATTATCTGAGAACTTAGCAAAGCTCATAAAAGTTACAAATAAGGTTACACTTATAGCCATAGATAATACAGTGATATAAAATCTTCTTTTATTTCTCTTAACATTTTTTAGAGCCATTGCTGTATCTATTTTAAAGAATTTTCCTAAAAATTTACCACTCCTATTTCTCTTTTCTTTCTTAATTAAAGATTGACTACTTATAGCTATTAATGGCGAAATCTTACCGGCACTTCTAGCTGGTAGATAAGCTGAAACATATATAGTTGCTGCTCCTATACCACTACTTAATAATAGTACAAATGGTGATGTTACTACTTTAAGGTTTGAAAACTCACCCAATCCTGACATCTTATTAAAGGTAAATGCAATACAATATACAGCCACTATTCCAAAGAATACTCCAAGAGGAATACCTATAAATATCATAATAGATGCTTCTCTAATTACTAAATTCATAATTTGTTTTTTAGTAGTTCCAATAGCTCTTAACAATCCAAACTGCTTCATTCTTTCTGCTATGCTAATATGGAAAGCATTATAAATAACCACTACTGTAGCCAAAACAACAATTCCTATAACAATGAAAACTATCATAAATAGAGATTTATTCATATCAGCATTACTAGACTCCCCTATAAGTCTTAGTAAATCTTTATTTTGTACTACTTCACTTTTACTACTAACAAGATTAGATACTTCCTTAATCACTTCTTGTTTATCAGCTTCATCCTTAATTTCAACTAATACTGTGGAATCTTCTTTCACATTACTATCATTCTTTATTAAATAAGCCTTTGATATTCCTTCACTTTGATTTTGCCAATCATCTTTAGCTATTCCAGATAAGGTATAATCTTTTTCATCTCCATCTTCATCTTGTATTTTAATTATATCGCCTACTTTAACTTCTTCATCAAAATATCTAAGAATCCATCTTTCAATAACAACTTCATTATTACTCCTAGGTAATTGGCCTTCTTCCAAATTTATATTCATAAGTTTAAATGCAGCTTCATTTAAATAGTTAAGTTCAATGTTTTTATCCTTTATAAATGGAACAGCGTTTTTACTAATCATAATCCCTAAACTATTAACATTTATATTAGTTTGAATCTTATTTATTTCATCTTCAGATACATTAGTTATAGCAACATGAAATGCCCCTATACTTTTCTTTGAATTTTCAATCATAGAATTCTGCACTGTTAATATAAAAGTACATATTGATGTTATAAGTGCTACTGACAATATTATTCCTATTATAGTTAATATTGTCCTTTTTTTATTATCCTTTAAGTATTTTCCACTTAAAGCTTTATAACTATTAATCAATGTTTCTTCCCCCTATGCCATAGTTTTATCACTTTCAATTTTTCCATCACTTAAAGTTATAACTCTATCTGCTTGTTCAGCCACATTCCTATCGTGAGTTATAAGTATTAGAGTTTGATTATACTTTCTAGCCGTAACCTTTAAAAGCTCTATAACTTCCTTAGAATTCTTACTATCCAAATTACCCGTTGGCTCATCTGCAAGAATTATAGATGGCTTATTTATAAGCGCTCTTGCTATTGACACTCTTTGTTGCTGCCCTCCTGAAAGCTCTGATGGAATATGTTTTCTTCTATCTTCAAGACCGATCATAGATATAATTTCATCTAAATATTTTTTATCTACCTTCTCACTATCAAGAAGGGCAGGTAAAGATATATTTTCTTCTACATCGAGAATAGGCATTAAATTAAAGAATTGAAATATAAATCCTATATTTCTTCTTCTAAAGATACTAAGACCAGTTTCATTTTGTTTGTATATGTCTATATCATTTATAAATACTTTTCCACTAGTAGGTATATCTAATCCTCCAATTAAATGAAGTAATGTAGACTTTCCAGAACCTGAAGCTCCTACTATAGCTACAAATTGTCCTTTATCAATGCTAAAGCTAATATCATCTAAAGCACGAACCTGACTATTTCCTTCTCCATAATACTTCTTTAAGTTTTCAACTCTTAAAATCTCCATACATAATTCTCCTTCAATCTATATTAAAATTTTATAGTTACAATAATTTAACTCTTAGCCTCAATAGTATTTAGATTAAGGTTATATTAATCACTGCACTTCTCTTTACAAATATCATTATATATATTTAACTATTTTTTCACCATAAACCTTACCTTACATAATTAATAGTTTTCTTACATTTTAGTCATATAAGAAAGAGTGTAGCAAATTGTCATTAAACAAATTTAACTACACTCTTCCAATTCTAAAAGTTAATTATATAACTCCATTTCTAAATCAGTAGTAGATGAATGTTCAAATTCACATATATCATATCCAGATACACTTAATTGAAAATCCTTCTTTTTTCCTCTCCCTATATACCCTTCATAACTACTATTAGAAGTTACTGAATTAAAGTTTTCTTCATTACCTAAATCAGCTCCATCAAAGTATACTCTTCCTCCATGATTATCTTTTAAATTAACCTTCATAGCATAATTGTCAAAATCAGTGGTATACTCTACATCCCTTCCAACTAATATAACATTTTTTCCTATTGGCATGTAGGATTCTATATTTATATAATTAGCATTGATGGTAACATTATTAGGTAGCACTTTTCCTTCTCCATAATCCTTATAAGTACCTCCTGAATATACCCTAGCATTATTACAATCTATTTTAACATTTTCAGCATTTATAAATTCCCTTAAGTCTATTTCTAGATAATTGCTAGTTTTAATATTAATATTTTTAAGAGTATTATTATGTGGTAAATTTACATATCCCCCTCTAGGACTTGTAAAAATCAATGTATCTTTCAAAACTTTACTATCCTTTATTGTTAGGTTTGTATAATAATTACTATTAAAATTAATGTCTACTCCCACTGGAACTTCTATAACAATTTGAGCATTATTATTTTTTTCTTCCATAAGTGTGTAAATAATTGCATCATAAGATTTTTCAAAAAATCCCCTTATATTTTTTGCTTCAAAAAAATTATACATAGTTCTGTCTCCTACAACCTTAAGACCCTTTGTATTAGCATCATAGGAAGTTTGTACCTTCATATCATTTTCTATATATTCTAGTACCTTAACCCTTGTATTTTTATCTGATGAAGATTTAATTTCTACATTATACCCTTTATTTTCTAAGGATGAAATATCAACAACATCAACTTGTTTATCTGTTACGAATACTTCTCTTTCCGAAGGAGTTGCATTTATTATTTCTCTTTGAACTCTATACACTTCATTTGCAATTTTAGGCATCATATATGCTCCACTTATAATGGACCCTGTAATTCCTACTGCAAGAAACACTCCAGCCACAATAAGAGATTTTTTCCATCTATTCATTAAATTTTTCCTCCTTATCATCTATATTTTCTGCTTTATAATCTCCATCTATATCTTCTGTAAAAATAGGCTTTTCTTCGTAAGCCTTATCTTCTACAGAAATTTCTTCTATCTCTTCATTTTTCTCAGTAGCACTTTCAGTATTCTTCTCATTACCTTCAGTGTTTTCTTGTTGATTTTTAACTCTTACATACATATTTCTAGTTTTAACCCAAGATATATAGCTCACTACTAAGTATTTTAATCCTTTATATACTAAACAGTATAAGATCCAACATAAAATAATAAATCCAGTCCATGCTATACAAGCAAAGAATCCAAACACTCCCATAGATATATCAATTCCACAAAGGAAGGCAGCTCCTAGATAACCTATAAAGTTTGCAATTGACATTCCAACAAGTCCTAAACCACTGGCTATCATAGACATAACTATTGTTAAACCTGGGAAAAATAATAAAATACTTATAACAACTATTATTAATTTTACTCCAGCAGAAGATATCTTTCCGTTAATTACTGAGTTGGAATCTAAAAATTCCTTAGTCTTATTACCTGCCTTTTTTCCTTGTCTCTTTACATTTTTCCAAAGATTTTTAGCGTCCTTAGAAACTTTATCTTTAAGTTCACTATTGCTACTACTTGTAGATTTGCCTTGTCCCTTCATCTCTTCAGTTAATTCTTTTGCAATGCTCTTAGGAGAACCTAATGTTTTTATAATCTCCTCATCACTCTTTCCCTGTAATTCTCCATTTAAGAAAAATTCTTCATAGTCCCTTAATATATCATTTATCTCAAGTTCACTAAAAGCTCCCTTTAAATAATCTCTAAGTATATCTAAAAAATCATTTTTAGTCATTATTCTTATTCTCCTTCCTATAACATCCTAATATTAAATTTACATCCCTTACAAACTCATCCCATTCTTTAACTAAAGTACTTAAATTACCTTTTCCATAGTCTGTAATCCTATAGTATTTTCTATCTGGGCCACCTTCTGACTTCACCATATAGGTTTCAAAATTTCCTTCTGTAGTAAGTCTTCGTAATAATGGATATATAGTGCTTTCCTTTACTGACATAACTCTTGAAATATTTTCTACAATTTCATACCCATACATATCTCTGTCATTTATAAGTGTGAGAACACAGATTTCAATTACACCCTTTCTGAGTTGTGTACTCATATCTAAACCTCCTTTATTAAGTTTTAACAACATATTTTTCTTTGTATATATTTTAACTATCCTTATACTATGTAAAACACAATAGTATCTTAAAAAATATAGAAGTTACTGTGTATTACTCAACCCTTCTAAAACTCTAGCAACTTCACTATGTAAAACATAGTAGTCCCTTTTAAATTTAGTACTACGTTTTACATAGTACCCTTACATACTTATGTTATCATAGTATCGTGTTATACACAATAGATACATATTAAAAATATCATAAATATATTTAACTCCTATATTCTAATTAGTGTATAAGTTCTTTATATTAAAATGGGGGCGTCGCAAAATA